>JAVCCD010000162.1 GCA_030765665.1 Candidatus Tenebribacter mawsonii
ATAAGATCGGATGGTTTGGATGTTGTAAAAGCACCGGCTGCAATGAACAGAATATGTGAAGTATCTATAAGTCCGTGTTTTGTCGGAACGTTGGAACCTTCCACGATAGGGAGGAGGTCACGCTGAACACCGGATCGTGAAACATCGGCTCCGGTTCTATTTTCATTCCCAGCGATCTTATCAATTTCATCAATGAATATTATACCATTATCCTCAACCCGTCTCTTAGCTTCCTTCTTTACGATTTCCGGATTCACAAGTTTTCTGGCTTCTTCTTCAATAATTAGTTTATATGCTTCAGAAACTTTAACTTTCTTTTTTTTCTCATTTCTTTTCAAAGGCATTATACCAGCCATGATCTCACCAATTGGGAGTTCAAAACCCTCAGCTCCGGCATGAGAAAACAGATCAATTTGTGGAGTTCGTCGTTCAGAAGATATTTCCACATCTCGGTTATTCAGTTCTCCAGTATCAAAGAGCAGTTCCATCTTCTTCCGTATGCGCTGATATCTCTCCTCTTTTTTCTTAATATCCTCTTCTGTATCTTGTGGGTTAATTGGATTTCTAGGATATAGAATATCTATAATTCGTTTACGAGCATTTATTTTTGCCTGAGTTTGAACAAGTATCATCATCTCCGTACGAACATCGTTTAAAGCGTTATTCATCAGTTCGCGAACCATGGATTCAACATCTCGTCCTACATAGCCAACTTCGGTAAATTTGGAAGCTTCCACTTTTATAAATGGTGCTTTTGCCAACCTGGAAAGTCTGCGTGCTATCTCTGTTTTACCAACACCTGTAGGTCCTATCAAAATTATATTATTTGGCATTATCTCCTGCTGGAGATCGCCTTCCACTTGCTGTCTTCGCCATCTATTACGTAATGCAATTGCCACTGCTCGTTTTGCTTTATCCTGTCCAATTATATATTTATCAAGTTCTTCTACAATTCTAATAGGTGTGAATTTTTTCATTAAAGTTCCTCGATCATTATGTTATTATTCGTATAAATACAAATATCAGAAGCTATCTTGAGTGAACGTTCTACAATTTGAGAAGCTGAAAGTTTCTTATTTTCAACAAATGCCTTTGCAGCCGCAAGTGCATAATTTCCACCTGAACCAATAGCAATAATTCCTTCATCAGGTTCCAATACATCACCTGTACCGGAAATTAAAAGAAGTGTATTTTTATCTGCCACGATTATCATTGCTTCTAATCTACGAAGTATTCTATCTGAACGCCAGTCCTTTGCCAGTTCAACAGCAGCTTTTTTCAAATTACCTTTATGCTCTTTTAATTTACCTTCAAATTTTTCGAATAGCGTAAAAGCGTCTGCTGTTGCTCCAGCAAATCCTGCAATTACTTTTCCGTTATATAATCTTCTTATCTTCTGAGCAGTTGCTTTCACTACAGTATTACCTAAAGTAACTTGTCCATCACCACCAATTGCAACTTTATCATTGAGTTTTACTCCCAGTATAGTTGTACCATGCATATCTTTCATCGGAAGATCCTCTGCTTTTTATTTTTTTGGATTATCTTGCTTTTTAGTTTTTTCTTCCTCTTGACCTTGATCTCGTTTCTTTGCTTCTTTTTTTGCTTTTTCAGCTTTTAATCTTCTTTTCTCTTTAGCTTTCTTTTTTGCGTCGTCTTTTTTTGCCTGTGCTTCTGCTTGTTTTATTTCTTCATTTATTGCTTTGATCTTCATGAATTGTTTTTCAACAATTTCTTTTTCTGATCCACTTATGAATGGTAAACTAAGTTCAAATATTTCTTCAGCATCGAGCGTCTCTTTAACAAGTAATTCCTCAGCTAAAGTCTCCAATAATTTACGTTTATTTCTGAGAATTTCCAAGCCTTGTTTGTGAGCATCAGTGATTATACGTTTAATTTCAGAGTCAATAAGATTTGCAGTCGTATCGCTAATGCTGTCATGCTGTGAAATATCTCTGCCAAGGAAAACCTGGCTCTGTTTTTTCACAAGAGCAATCGGACCTACTCTTTCACTCATGCCCCAGTTGCAAACCATTTTCTTTGCTATTTCAGTTGCGCGTTCGATATCATTGGAAGCTCCGGTTGAAACATCTTCAAAGATGATCTCCTCAGCCGAACGTCCTCCTAAAAGTCCAATCAAAGATTGCTCCATATAACTTTTTGAATAATATGATTTATCGGTTTGAAGAAAGTGTGTAGCACCACCCGTAAATCCTCTAGGTATTATCGTTACTTTGTGAATAGGTTCTACTTTATTTAGAAACATTGAACAAAGCACATGTCCGATCTCATGGTAAGCGGTTATCTTTTTATCTTCTTCGGTTATAACTCTGCTTTTTCTAGCTTTTCCTAATGTAACTTTGTCTTTAGCTTCTTCAAAGTCGCTCATCTCGATTTTCTTTTTACCAGTTCTGGCAGCGAGTAAAGCGGCCTCATTAACTAAGTTAGCAAGATCAGCTCCGCTAAATCCTGGAGTTACACGTGCAATTATGTTTAATCTAACACCATTAGATATTGGTAATTTCCTAGTATGTACAGCTAATATTGCTTCTCTACCCTTGATGTCAGGAAGATCAACGATAATTTGTCTGTCAAAACGTCCTGGACGAAGTAAAGCGGGATCAAGAACATCGGGTCGGTTTGTAGCAGCAATAATAATCACAGAATCATTTGGATCAAATCCGTCCATCTCGACAAGAAGTTGATTTAATGTTTGTTCTCTTTCGTCATGACCACCACCAAGACCAGATCCACGGTGTCTACCAACTGCATCTATTTCATCGATGAAAGCGATACAAGGAGCTGTTTTTTTAGCGTTTGCAAACATATCACGAACACGTGATGCTCCAACTCCCACGAACATCTCTACAAAATCAGAACCACTAATACTGTAAAATGGAACTTTAGCTTCTCCTGCAACTGCCTTTGCCAATAAGGTTTTTCCTGTTCCTGGTCTTCCAAGAAGCAATACTCCGCGAGGAATTCTACCACCAAGACGTTGGAATTTTTTTGGATCCTTTAAAAAATCAACGATCTCTTCTAATTCCTCTTTTGCTTCCTCAACTCCAGCAACATCTTCAAACGTTACTTTAGTTTCTCCATTGGTATTGAGCTTTGCTTTACTTTTTCCAAAACTAAATGCCTGATTTGCTCCACCTCTCATTCCACGCATCAGAAAGATCCAAATTCCAATAAATATTAGAAACGGAAACCATGAAAGTAAAATACCAATAAGTTTATTTGGCTTATGTGAATAAACTTGAACTCCCGCACTAATAAGATTTTGTAAAAGATCTGGATTAGAAATTGGCGGCAAATATGTTGATAATGCTTGTCCTGACATACTAGTGATTGTTACAATTTTTTCGTTGAACCCAACTTTTTGAACATCACCACGTTTAACCATCTCTAAAAAATCAGTATAATTTATTTCTTGAACTTTAGCGCTACTCATTTTGCTCATTTGGAACATAACGACAACAAGCAGAGCTAGTACAATCCAAAAAGTGATAGTCTGTGATTTTTTCATTTTTGGAAATTGACCTCTATTTTTTTTCTTATCTTCATTTTGTTTTTGTTGCATTATGAATATATCTCCTTTTTGAGAATTCCAATATATGGAAGATTTCTGTATTTTTGCGCATAATCGAGTCCATAGCCAACAACAAACTCATTTCCAACTTCAAATCCCACATAATCAATTTTCAAATCAATTTTATGAGCATTTGGTTTATCTAGTAAAGTGCAAATTTTTATTGAAGAAGAGTTGTGCTGTTTAAAATATTCATTAAGATATTTTAATGTTAGCCCACTATCAACAATATCTTCTACAATAATTACATCTCTATCTGATATATCGGCATCTATATCTTTTTTTATTTTGACTACTCCTGATGATTTTGTACTATCTCCATAACTGGAAAGAGACATGAAATCAAGTTGTACATGAGTTGATATGTTTCTTGCCAGATCTGATAAAAATACAATTCCACCTTTTAAAATACAGATCATAACCGGGTTTTTACCTTCATAGTCTTTTGAAATCTGTTCTCCAAGTTGTTTTATCTTGTCTTGTATCTCTGTTTCTGTCTTTAATATTCTTTCAATATCATTATGCATTATTATATTAGTAAGAAATTTCTTACTCCTCCTATTTTTTCGAGAATCTTTCAGCTGCTCTCATTTTTTTTGTAGCCATTTTCTCTATGCTGATCTGCAGTATATTCTGTGTTTGCTTTGATGTAATAACTCTATCATCTATTCTATGACCAGCAAGCCAGATTATTTTCTCATTATCACAGAAAATTAACACCTTATCTCTGTCAAATTTAGAGACTTTTTCGTCAATTAAAAAATCCTTTAATTTTTTATTATGTTGCATACCAAGAGGATGAAATCTATCACCTGGTTTTCGGTGACGAATTGTTATTGGAAAACTTGTTTTATCAAAGTCGAGATATGCAACATTTTTATCTTCAAACAAGTTGCGTTTGTTAGGCATCTTTTTTAACTTTTTCATGATGATTCGATAATCCTCAAAAGTAAATCGATTCCTTAGTGATGTAACTTCTTTTTCGTTTAAAACGTTTACCGATTTTGAAAGATCAATATTTGTAAAAATAAGCTCATCGTATTCTTTAAATACATAAACATTATTAGGGAGATATATCTGTTTTGAACCATCTGAAGTTATTAGGTTTTCAATCTCAATAAAATTGTTATGGTAAAAATCTTTCGAATTACCATTTACTCTTGTGTAGGCTTCTTTATATACGTAATAGCGAAGAACTGATTTTGTTTTTAATATAATCTTTGTTGATAGTCTACATTCATCTTTAGAATGTCTGATCTGAGCTTTCAGGAATCTTCTCGTCGCCAGGGCTTCCAAAATTGCATCTGTTTCGGAGAAAATCTCTGCAGTTTCATACAATTTTGTTACAACATTTGGGTTTAAATGCTCTTGAATCCAGGGTATCATTTGATTACGAATCTTGTTTCTTGAATAAGTGTTATCTTTATTGGAAAGATCTTCACGCCATTGAATATTTTCAGATTCTAAATATGATATAATGTCACTTCTGGAAAAGCTTAGTAGCGGGTGCACAACATCTTCAGTTATTGGTGAAATCCCTTTGATTCCAGTATAACCGGACCCCCTGAACATTCGGAATAAAAGAGTTTCAGCCTGATCTTCACGGTTATGACCCAAAACGATCTTTTGACTTTTGTATAATCTTCTAAGATTGTTAAAGTATTTGAAACGTACTTCTCTGGCATGATTCTCTACATTTGAACTTGAATTTATTTTGATATTCTTTACAACAAGTGAGATATTTCTATCAAAACAGAATTTTCTAACAAATTCTTCATCAAGTTGAGAATCATTTCCTCGCAAATTATAATTTACATGTGCAGCCAGAAGAGAATAGCCGTATTTCGATTTTAAGTGCCACAGCGCTAGTAGTAGGGCAGTTGAATCTGCACCACCTGAGAATCCTAAAAGAATTTTCTCACCACTTTTAAAAAGTTTGTGTTTTTTTGAGTATTGTTCAAATTTTTCGATAAATCCGTTTACATTCATTTTAACACCTTTAATGAGTAATTATTTACACTTACCATTAACTTTTCAAGTTTTAATTAGGAATTCAAAGTGTCAAATAAAAAGCTTGTAAGATTTTGCGCACTTAGTTTTGTGACTAATAAATATAAATAATAAATAGATAAGGAGCTAATTATGAAGAAGTTACTACTTTTAGGTGACGAAGCTGTTGGTCAAGGTGCTCTGGACGCTGGATTATCCGGTGCTTATGGCTATCCGGGAACTCCTTCTACGGAGATAGTTGAATATATTCAACGAAATCCTGAAGCAAAAGAGAGGGATGTTCATAGAACATGGTCAGCAAATGAAAAAACTGCAATGGAAGAAGCACTTGGAATGTCTTATGCTGGCAAAAGAACAATTGTAACTATGAAACATGTAGGACTCAATGTGGCTGCTGATGCTTATATGAATTCAGCTTTAACTGGTGCAAATGGGGGAGTGATTGTAGCCGTTGCTGATGACCCTTCGATGCATTCTTCACAAAATGAGCAAGATTCACGATTTTATGCGAAATTTGCTTTAATGCCTGCCTTTGAACCTTCAGATCAACAAGAAGCATATGATATGCCAAGGCTTGCATACGAAATTTCTGAAAAATACCATCTTCCTGTCATGATGCGTTTAACTACCAGACTTGCTCATTCTAGAGCAGGAGTTGTAAGAAGTGAAATAATAGCAGAAAACGACATGCACTTACCAGAGATAAAAGATCAATTCATGCTATTACCTTCTTTTGCCAGAAAAAAGTATAAACATTTGTTAGAGATCCAAAAAGATTTGGAAAAAGAATCTGAAAATTCACCGTTTAATAAGTACATTGAAGGTTCTGATAAAAGTATGGGTGTTATTGCTTGTGGTTTAGCATACAATTATTTAATGGAAAATTATGATAATTGTAGTTATCCTATTTTAAAGATTGGACAGTATCCACTCCCTAGAAAGCAAATACAAAAGATTTTTAATGAATGTGATGAAATCCTCATTTTGGAGGAAGGAATGCCGTTAGTAGAAGAGATGTTGAAAGGATTTTTAGGTAATCCCAAAATTCATGGACGGTTAGATGGAACCTTAGAACGTGATGGAGAACTCAATCCTAAAAAAGTGAGAAAAGCTCTTGGTCTTCCAGAACTTGTTAGTAAAGACATACCGGAAGTTGTTGTGGGAAGACCCCCTGCACTTTGTCTTGGTTGTCCTCACACTGATTCTTATAAAGCATTAACTGAATCTCTAAAAGAATACGGCAAAGG
>JAVCCD010000036.1 GCA_030765665.1 Candidatus Tenebribacter mawsonii
CCATCGGTTCCCATAAGAATTGGTGATAGAATGGCAATTTGCTGTGGTTGTCCAAAATATTTCTGCATATCCCTGCCAGCCAGAATATTAAATTTCTGTTCTGTTGCACCTAGTTCAACATCAGCCTTTATTGCAACAGAATCATAACTTTGCAGTATTGGATACATAATTTCATGCAATCCTAAGGTTTGTCCATTTTCATAACGTTTACGGAATGTATCGTGTGCCATAAATTGCGCCAGAGTGAATTTCCCCATCAGTTTTAGAACGTCAGACATTGTCATATCGCCGAACCATTCGGTTTGCATACGAACTTCTGTTTTATCTTTATCTAGAACTGTGTAAAGTTGCTCCATATATTTTTCTGCATTATTTAAGATTTTATCTTTTGTAAGTGGTGGTCGAGATTCATCCTTGCCGGTTGGATCTCCTATCTGAGCAGTAAAATCTCCAATAATTATCACACCTGTGTGTCCCATATCTTGGAATTCACGCATTTTTCTAATGGGAACAAGGTGTCCAATGTGTACATCGTAACCTGTTGGGTCAATTCCATATTTTATGCGAAGAGGTTTTCCAGATTCTTTAGATTTTGTTAATTTTGCAATTAACTCTTTTTCAGAAATAATTTCCTCAACACCTTTTTTAATTAACTTCATTTCACTATCAAATTTCATTCAACCCTCTATCTAATTATATTATTAAGCATTTCCAATAGCTTTAAAGTGGATTTCTTTGTCAAATAATTTAAGAAATTTCAAGTTATCCACAAAAAAGTGTTAATTACCTATAAAGCATAAAGTTGAAGTAATTATATGTGGATAACTTTCATGCATTTATTATAAGTTATATTATTATTATGTATTAAGTTAAAAGTGATTGTCAATAATTTATCCACAAAATTGAACAATTTTACATACTTGACAAATAAACTTTCGTTTTCATTTTCGTTGTTAAATTAGTGATAGAGATAGTTTACGTAAAATTCAATAATGTGTATAAGTTTAAAATTTGTTGAATTTACTCTGTTTAATCATCTGAAAAATAATGTGTTAGCTTAACTGGAAAACTATGTGCATAAGTAGTGTATAAGATTATATATATTCTATTGAGCGAGCATTATAAAAAGGTTTTGGGATGTATTATGAATAATTATGAAGAACTTTGGTCTGGTGTACTCGATACACTTAGAGAAAATATTAGCGAACAGGGTTTTAATACATGGTTTGGTGAAACTGAGGTAATTAACCTGATTGATAGTAAACTTTCAGTAAAAGTTCCAACTCAATTTATAGCTGATTATTTGAATTCTAATTATAGTGAATTAGTTTCTGAAATTTGTTTTAATCTATTCAATAATAAATACAATATCCGCTTTACTGGTATCAATCCTGCAAAACCAGAGAAAAGATATAATAGACCTCAGCAACCCAAGGAGATCAGCAGCTTCCAAACTAAATTAAATAAAAATTACAATTTCAATGAGTTTGTTATAGGAACCAATAACAGATTTGCACATTCAGCTTCGTTAGCTGTTGCAGAATCTCCAGGAACAACCTACAACCCCTTATTTATATATGGTGAATCTGGAATGGGAAAGACACACCTGATGCAGGCAGTTGGGAATTTCGTTATGGAAGAACTGGAAGATAAAAAAGTATTCTATACAACAACAGAAGAATTTACGAATGAGATGATAGACAACATTAGAAACAACTCAATGCCAGCTTTCAGAAATAAATTTCGTAATTTTGATGTACTCCTGATTGATGATATTCATTTCCTCTCAAAAAAAGAAGGAACTCAGGAAGAGTTCTTTCACACTTTTAATGCCCTTTATGAGAAGAAAAAGCAGATCGTACTTACTAGCGATAGACCTCCAAAAGATATTCCCGAATTAGAAAAAAGACTCGTAACTAGATTTGAATGGGGACTTTTGGCAGATTTGAAAAGTCCTGATTTTGAAACTCGTGTTGCCATTTTGAAAAAGAAAGCTGAATTTGAAGAGATCTGGCTCAAGGATGAAGTGATCGAGTTTATTGCCGAGCACATCTATAGTAACGTACGTGCTCTTGAAGGTTCGCTTATTCGAATTCTGGCATTTGCTTCCTATAATAATTTGAATACGGAAGAAATTACGGTTGATGATATCAGTGAAATTCTTATTGATATGATCTCTGATAAGATTAAAGAAGTAAATTTGGAAACTATCATGCAAAAAGTTTGTGATGCATACAACATTAATCCATCCCAGATTTTTGATAAAACAAGAAAGAAGAATATTGTATTTCCAAGACAGATTGCTATGTATCTTTCAAACTTGCTGATAACACAATTATCATTAAAAGAAATTGCACAATATTACCAAAGAAAAGATCATACAACTGTACTTCATGCAAAGAAAACAATAGAAAAACAATTTAAAGCAGACCGAGAGCTCAGAATTCAAATTGAAAAATTGATAAAAGACATAAAAGGATAGTTATACACTTATGCACATGGCATTATGTTAATAGATGTTGATAAATTGATCTTTAAAAAATTAGAAAACAAAATTGTGTATAACCTACATTTTGCAAACATTATAAACACAAGTTATCCACAAGATTATGAAAGTTATATTTTATTAAAAGATAAAGACTTAGGTGGTGTAATTTACAGTTATAACCATATACACAACACCTACTATATCTACTAATATTTTAATTAAAAAAGGAGTTTAAATGAATATAGGAATAAGAATCGTTGGTTTTATCATGATTATGTCATTGATTATGATAAGCTGTACACAAAAAAATAACATTGTTGGAACTGTTGAACCGAATGGAGAACCAATAACCACTATAATTGATCATAATAATTTTATTGAAATCTATAGTTATGAAGATAGTTGTGCTTATAGTAATTCCAATACAATGGTTCTTGGTAATTATAATCAAGAAACATCATATAGTTTACTACGTTTTACAACTTTGCCAGATTCTTTCTCTGAAATTTCTAGTGTAAATTTAAGTTTAGCAATAGAAA
>JAVCCD010000128.1 GCA_030765665.1 Candidatus Tenebribacter mawsonii
GCAATCTCGATTGACTTTTTCTTAATGTCAAAATTGTGCATTTTTTCTCCTTTAATTTGGGCAGAGCCCAATTACTAATTGGCTTAATTTTAAGCCGTGTGTTTTAACGGAGATTAAAGCAATAGACTAAAGCCAGAATCGCTGAACTTAGCTTATTGCTCCATTCCTCCGCATTTCATTTTTCTCAATTTTACTTTATAATTAACTATTGGGATGATTATTAATTCTACTATCTTTTGTTAAGGTTTTTATTCTTAAAAAGTAAAGAAAGGGGTTTTATCCCCTTTCTGTAAACTCCAAAAAATATATTATTTCCTGAGTTCGAGTGCTTTTATCAACTTACGGTAACGAGCAATATCTTTTTTCATGATATAGTCGAGTAATCTTCTTCTCTGACCAATAAGCTTGAGTAGACCACGACGTGTATGATAATCCTTTTTATGGATTTTCAAATGTTCCGTAATCTCTTTGATACGAGTTGTTAATAATGCAACTTGAACCTCAGGTGATCCAGTATCTGAATCATGGAGTTTAAACTCTGCCATGATAGCCGTTTTGGCTTCGGTATTTAATGCCATCTTATACCTCCTTTTTGTTTTGCTTTTAATAAGCAGAAACAACAGAAAATTCAAGTGTTTGTTTGTAAAGGATTTTCTTTATGCCCTTATACATAGCCAATTTGCATTGTTGTGTTTACATTTTATCAATTCAAATTATTGGAATTTGTTAAGCAATATACGATTGAATAATATATTGACACAATCCCATACTGAAGAATTTTTAATTGTAATGAAATTGGTAGTAGGAAATTATGGAAAATATAAAATCTATATATAAAATATTAGCAAGGCATTGGGGTTATATTCTTGGTGGTTTGTTCTTCATGTTTGGCTTTGCTGCTTTCAGCAGTATCAGCCTCACAATGGCTATTCCTCTGTTTGATTTTGTTTTCAAAACAGATCCATCTAAAATTGAACTTACTAAATTTCCTGCCTTCTGGAACGCTTTTGTTTCCAATGTTCAAACTTATCTAACTGCTCATGGTGGAATTGGAAATCTATTTGAGAATCAGAATTACAAGCACTTATTGGAAGGTTTAGAATCTGTTCTGGTTCAAACAGAACCTATTCTCTTGTTGTGGATCATCAGTTCTGCTGTAGTTATCTTAGTAATTTTCAAGAATATTTTCTTTTTCTTTAATAAGGTTATGTTTGCTAATCTACGGGGTGTTACAGTTCGAGATATTAGAGATGATATGTTCAAAAAATATCTCTATCAATCTTTAGCTTTTTTCGGGAAGAATCAAGTTGGGGATTCTTTGGTGAGAATGGTTGCAGATGTTCGAATAATTAGTAACTTCTTCATTAAATCTGTTTTTGCAGTAGTTCGAAATGCTCTTCTGCTGATCATGTATGCAGGTCTCGCTCTTGCCTTGAATACCAAATTATTCTTAATAAGTCTGATATTATTACCTGTTTTCAGTTTAGTAATCAATTTTCTGGGAAACAAAATTAAGAAATATGCCAAGCGTATTCAAGCACAATCCTCCGCAATGTTCTCTAATGTTGAAGAATCTCTGAACAGTATGCGTATTGTAAAAGCTTTTTCTCGTGAAGAACACGAGATGAAAAAATTTGAAAATATCAATCATAGAAACTTCAGAGCCTGGCGCAAATCAATGATCTATAAAGCAGTGAATATTCCTCTATCTGAATTGAATGGAACGATCATGGGAATAATTGTGCTAATGATTGGTGGCAGAGCAGTTTTGGCAAATGACACAAGTTTTTCATTGGGAGCTTTCACCTCCTTCCTGCTGGCAATATTTTCGATGATGCATCCCATAAAACAAATAACTCAAGCCTATGCTGATATTAAAAAAGCATTAGTTTCATTGGATCGTATATATGAGATCCTAAATCGTAAATCCGAGATCATGACAAGTGCAGATCAAATAACAAAAAGTGATTTCAAACACAAGATAGCACTACAAAATGTAAGCTTTTCTTATGAAGATGGAAACGAAGTTCTCTCTAGTGTATCATTTGATATAAACAAAGGTGAACAGGTAGCTTTAGTAGGTGGAAGTGGAGCAGGTAAGACAACCATTGTAAATCTGCTTTCCCGCATGTATGATTGTACTTCTGGTCAAATCTTAATTGATGATATCCCTATTAATAAAGTGAATTTGCGAGATCTTCGGACATTATTTGGAACTGTAACTCAGGAATCAATCCTTTTCCATGAAACAATTTACAACAATATTAAGTATGGATCACTTAATGATTTAAATAAAAATGAAATTTTAAAAGCTGCGAAAATTGCTTTTGCTGATGAATTTATTGAAACTTTTCCAGAAAAATATGAAGCAATGCTATCACCTAAAGGTGCAAATCTTTCCGGTGGCCAGAAACAGCGGCTTTGTATAGCTCGTGCCATTGTAGGAAATCCGCCTGTACTTATTTTTGATGAAGCCACCAGTGCACTGGATTCTGAATCTGAGCAGAAAGTTCAACAGGCTATCGAAAGAGCTACAAAAAATAGAACTGTGATTGTTATTGCCCATAGATTATCAACAATCCTTTCATCAGATAAAATTGTAGTTTTAGACCAGGGGAAAGTTGTTGGAATCGGAACTCATCAAGAGCTCTTAGAAAGTTGTGAACGCTATCAAACCCTCTATGAAATTCAATTTGCCGATAAATCCTGATAAATGAAATTCTTGTTTTATATTTCAAAAAAATATTCAATACCGATAATTGAACCAATAGTTAAGTCTCTAATAAAAACAGATCATGACTTTGCTTTGTTTGTATCACAAAAAGTGCGAAAGGAATTACCTGGTAATTGGCAAGAATATAAAATATTTTCTGATGTTTATTCAGCAAAAAAATTTAATCCTGATTTTGTATTGATATCTGGAAATTTCGTTGATTTTAGAATTCCAGGAATCAAGGTGCAAATTTTTCATGGTTTAGGAGTTGAAAAACAATCTCATTATAAAATCCGCCACTTCTTTGATGTCTATTGCACTTCAGGTCCTTACGTTACTGAAAAATTTAAAAAGATTCAAAAGAGAATGAAATATTTCTTAATTAAAGAAACCGGTTGGCCAAAAATTGATCATATTATTAATTATCATGCAGAAGAGTTGAGAGAAAAGTTAAATATTCCAAAAGATAAAAGTGTAGTCCTTTTTGCCCCAACTCATAGTAAGAGAATGCAGTCAGCCGAAAGCTTGCTTCCTTTAATTCCAAAAATAATTAAAGAAGACGAAATCTGGTTTCTGAAATTTCATGAACTCATGAATAAAGAAATTCGAGACAGTATATTAAGTACAAAAAATATCAAGCTGATTACTGATTATGATATAACTCCTTATCTCCATCTTGCTGATATTCTAATTACAGATACTTCTTCTGTTGCATACGAATTCATGGTCTTGGATAAACCTGTAATTACATATAGAACTCAAAGTAGGAAAAATAAAGGAATTGATATCGCTCAGCCTTCTATGTTACGAGAAGCTATTGATAGAAGCTTATTAGATTCCATGGAATATCAGCAAAATAGAATTAATCATTTAAAAGAGATCAACCCAAGAACTGATGGAAAAATAAGCGAAAATTTAATATCTACTTTAGAAAAAATTATAGCTAATAATGAAATACAAAATAAAAGAAAACCTTTGAACTTGTTTAGAAAGTTCCAAATTCTCTATCATGAAAAGTACAAAAAGGGATATTTGAGATAATGATAAAAGTTTTATTTGATCTAAAAAAAGAGTATTATTTTACTTCGCTCTATCCGGTTTACAAGGAACTTGCCGAAGATCCGAATTACAATATATATTTTCATGTTGGAAAAGATCATAAAAGATTTCTGGGGATTTTTCTGATCAAACAAAAGAGTGAAATTGGAGAGCGTTTGCGAGCACGAGGATTGAAATTAACAGATCAAACTATTGGATTTGATTTGGTGATTTGTGGCGATGTGTTAAAGAAACCGGAACGATATGGAGATGTTGTTCGTGTTCATCTGGATCATGGAGTCGGCACCAAAACTCTGAGAATTCGCAACATTAAAAAGCAAGTAGATTATCATTATCATGTCTTTCTGGAAGGACAATGCTGGTATGATTATATAAAAAGTTTGGGTTGGGAAAACTTGGCAGATTTCTATTTAACAGGTCTTCCAAAGCTTGATCCTCTATTTTGGGAAGGATATTACGATAATGACAAATTAATCAAAAAAATTGGATTAGACCCAAACAAAAAAACAGTGCTTTTTGCACCTTCTTATAAACCAAGTTGTATCAGTTATATTCAATCCAAAATTACTGAACTTTTGCCGGAATATAACTTGATAATTAAACTCCATCCCTACAGTTGGGGTGGAAAATATGCTTCACATTCCCAACACAAATTCTATGAGAAACTGGCAAAAAAAAACAGTGATGTATTTCTAATTGAAAAAGAAGATTACGACATATATCCTTATCTTTATTTAGCAGATACAATGATCAGCGATACTTCTAGTGTGATCAATGAATTCCTTGCTTTAGGAAAACACGGAATAATTTATGTGTTACCAGAAGCAAAGTTAAAACATTCTGATGGGATGGAATCTGTTTCTATAGATCCCAGGAACTGGTTAGATGGGGCATTCCCAAAAATGTATAAGCCAGAAGATCTTCTTCCCGCAGTTGAATCTGCACTCAATCCTACTGAAGAAATGAAATTGAAATTAAAAGAACATCGAGAATATTTTTTTACTGGACTTGATGGTAATTCTGCGAAAAGAGTAAAAGCAAAGATTGATGAAATCATGAAGAGGAAATAAGTGGCAGGTAAAACAAGACTTGAAGGTAAAAATATTGAGATTGCATTAAAAATGTTACATACAGTTACAACTGAACTGGAAAAAACGAAAGTAGAATATTGGCTGGAAGGCGGTACCCTTTTGGGTGTTATTCGTGAAAATAGATTATTGCCTTGGGATAATGATATGGATATTTCCATGAATGTAACCTATCGCTGGAAGCTCATATTAGTAACTATAAAACTAATCTTAAAAGGTTATCGCATCAGTACAAGATTTTATAATCGGGACATGGGACCTTTTAAAAAAGGTGAACTTCGTATGGTCAAAGTGCGAAATTTCGAGAAACTCTTTAAAAAGGGTGATGTAATGCTTGATATTTTTCTAAAAAGAAAAGTTAATAAAGAATATTATTGGACTGTTGGTATCAAATCTCCTGTACTTAAATCCTCACCTGCTGAGTTCTACGATAAGCTTACTAAAGTAAAATTTGATAAGAAAGAATATCTCATTCCTCAGGATTTTGAGGGATACCTCTCATATCGTTATGGCAATTGGAAGAAAACTGTGAAACAATGGGATTTTAAAAAAGATGATAACGCTATTGTTCAAACTAAGGAGCATAAGTGAATATATACTATTATGCTTTTCAAATGTATCAATTTTCTTATTCAAAACCACTCTACGAGAAAATCGGTGGAATTTATGTGGTTAAGAAATTCGATCGTTGGCTCCAATTCAAACGCTATTTTTATGGTATGAATCGCGAACCTGAATATCGAACCTTCTTGAATTCTCCTCGAGTAAAAAAAATACTTGTAACCAAAAAATTCGATGGTGAAGGCATAATCTTCTCTCATTCCAATGTAAACATCAAAAGCAAGCTTGGAAAGTGCATTCGCGTGTTTATTGGTCATGGTACCGGTGATAAGCCTTATGGTGGTAACAGGATTGGAGCGAAGAATTTATTAAACTATGAATATATTTTTGTTTCCGGTCCCAAACATTTGGCACGTTTAAATGATGCTGGTGTGGAAATTCCACCGGAAAGACTAATAAAAATTGGTAATATGCGCTTTGATACAATTATTAATGATGAAGTTAATAAAGAAGCGATTATTAAACGACTGGGGATTAAAGATAGAAGTAGAAAGACGGTACTATATGCTCCAACATGGCGATTTGGTAATGGTACATTTGATAAATATGTAAAGAAATTCTGCGAGGAAATTTCCCCAAAATTTAATCTTGTCGTGCGTCCTCATTATCATGATGCCAAACATATTCTTAAAATCAGAATTTGGGCAGAATTGAAAGGTTTGAAGAACATTTATTTTTCAGATCCATCAAATCTTGGGCATAGTGATACTATGCATGATTTTGCTATTTCCGATATAATGGTTAGTGATACTTCTTCGGTTAATTATGAATATCTAATTAC
>JAVCCD010000019.1 GCA_030765665.1 Candidatus Tenebribacter mawsonii
CTAATGCTTTATCGTAGGATTCATCTTCATAATATTTCATTATTAGAGTAAGAACTATATCACTACTATATTTAAGATTGATCGACTTCTCATAATTCTCTATCGATTTAGAATTCTTTTTCATATCCTCATACAATTTACCAAGATTCATATAAGTTTTAGCAAGTACGTTTTCATTCGGATTAGTTTTAATGAAATCTTCATAAGCTGTTATAGCTTCACTATTCTTGCCAAGTATTAGATAGATTGCTGCAATCTTTTTTATAACTGTTGCATCTTGCTTTTGCTCATAGGCTTTATTATACCAAACAACTGCATTTTCATAGTCTTCAATACTTTGATAATAAGAAGCTATCTTCTTTTCAACTTTAAAACTTCTTTTTGCAGTATTGTATTCTTTTAAAACTTCAATAGCCTTATCGACTCTATTTAGATGTTTTTTTAGAAGCGTAGCTTTAGTAGAGATGAGTTTATAACTTCCTGGATCCAATTTGATTCTTTCATTCTGAACTTGAAGTGCCTTCTCAAACTTTTTCCCTTGATAATAACCTTGAAAGGCATATAAATACCATCTAGAAATTTTCTCATTATCGAGTGGAATACCATCCGTTTTTACAGCTTCGTTAAGTTTGGCAATTGCAGCTTCAAAAGTTTGTGCTGACTCTACAAATTTCTTATCATTGTATAGTGTTTCACCTTCAACACCCTTTTCATTTGCAATCCTCTCAAGTGTCTTCTCTGCAAACAAATTAGAGATCATAAGACTAATTAATAATACAGATATTATTAAAATCTTTTTATACATTTTCTGCCTCCATTATTTTAGCTTCGACATTTTTTTTGATTAATTATTAATGTCAACTATTCTATTTAGTTAACTGAAAGAGCGTTAACCTCTTGGATGGTACAATCTATGTTCCTGCATAATGAATGTACTATCAATATTTATATAAATTTGCGTTGTATTTATACTTGAATGACCTAAAAGCATTTGAACTACTCTTAAATTAGCTCCTGCTTCTAAGAGATGTGTAGCAAATGAATGTCGGAATGTATGAGGTGATACATGTTTGGATATTCCAGCATTTAGAGTAATCGAATTTATCACTTTCCAAACACCCATTCGGCTTAATTTATTTCCAAATCTATTAAGAAAAAGTATGTCTGTGCTCTTATCCTTCCGTAAAATTGAACGTGCAGTATTAAAGTAATCGGCAAGATAGCCTAGCGATTGTTGTGCAATTAGAACAACACGTTGCTTACCGCCTTTTCCTAAAACTCTCACAACTTTATCATCCCAATATACATCGTGCATAGACAAATTTATAGTCTCTGATACTCTAATGCCTGTGGCATACATTAGTTCCAACATTGCCTTATTGCGTATATCGGTTGGTTTTTCGGTGGGAATGCTATCTAATAATTTGATCATTTGCGTCACACTTAATACGTCTGGTAATCTTTGCGATGGTTTGATATTCGGAATGTCATCAACATCGGCTGATATTTCAACATCTTCATCAATCAAGAATTTAAGGAATGATCTAATTGAACTCCGTTTTCTAGCAATTGTAGAATTTGTAAGCCCTAACTCCTGAAGAGTTACAAAAAAATCAACTACATCTTTATTGGTAACTTTTTCGATTTCTTTATCAGATTGTGTAAGCAAGTTATTAAGATCATTTTCATAGCTCTCAATACTGTTTTCTGAAAGACCTTTTTCTACCTTAAGATGAAATTTATAGTTTTGCAACAGTGCACGATTATGTTGTGTAAGTTTGTCCACCATTATTCCTCATCTACATTTAACGCCGTGAACAGCGTTTAATTCTTTCTGGTTTCACCCATTCCCAACCCTGAAGGATTGGGCTATTAAAAATTAGATTTTGCAAATAGCCTATGTGTTTATGCATAGGTAAAATAAACAAAACACATAAATAACCTGCGCCTTCAGGCGTAGGGTTAAAACATCAAACACAAACCATGGCGTTTACGCCGTTATTCTTCAATCACCACATTATGTTTCTTTAATAATAAACTCCATTCTTCCGTAAAGGAAATTTTCCTGTGATGCTTTTCCTGATTAATAATATAATTACGAACATCTTTTACATTCGATTCACTCACCGAAAACACACCAAATCCTCGCTGCCAATTAAATTTTGCTTTCAATAATTTCTGTTCGTTCAGCCAATGTGATGACTCACCTTTTATATCATTTATCATTTTGCTTATAGAATATTTTGGATTAAAAGAAAACAAACAATGAATATGATCTTCGATACCATTAATCAGAGAAAGATGATAACCCTTTTCAGATGCGATTATATTAATATGATTGAATAATTTTTTACGGATTTCGGAAGAAAGAAATGGAAACCTGTCTTTGGTACTCCAAACAATATGCAACCAGATTTTATAATAGGTTTGAGACATTGTTTATCCTCCCATTTAACGCCGTAAACGGCGTATTTTTTCGTGTGTATTTCATTTTTCCCAGCTATATTCTTTCTTCTTGCATTTCTACGTTTTCCCGTTGTTAAAGAGAAATTGCAAAGGATTCTCATCCCACCAATAACCTATGCGTTTACGTATAGGTAAGAACAAATTACACCAATTAATAACCTACGCCTTCAGGCGTAGGATTTAAGCATCGATCACAACACCACGGCGTTCACGCCGTTTTTATTCATTCTCATCCTCAATAACAGCATCTTCTTTCAATTTTACTTCCTTATCGGGATCAAGACCAGTATCCTGTTTGAATTTCTTCCGTTTGCTGCTTTTTCTAAATTCATACAAAAAATATAACGCTAAAGGAATTGAAACATACCAAAATCGAATTGCATAAAGCAATATAAAACTTGAAAATCGGAAAACTAAGACCAATACTAAAAACGGTATTACATATCTTAATAAAGTCTTCATCGTTCAACCAGAATCCTTCTGAATTGAGGTGAAAATACAGACTGCGGATTATTCTGCAAAAATTCGGTGCAGAGGGTATTCTTTGTTGACTTATTTTCCTCTATCTCAGCCAGTTTTAATATTGCAAATTGTTTTAGATCAGGTTTTGTATAATCATGTGAAAATATTTCAATTGCTGTTTCCGTTCTTCCGGCTTGAATCGCCCATTCACCAGCTAAAAATAACATATCCTCAACTTTAGACCTATCATAAATAGAACGCAATATATCAATTGCCTCCTCTATTTTATACAATGATCTCTTTCTATAAGCCTTTAAAAGACTTTCCCTATCCTCATTATTCTGAACGTGGTTTGTACTTTGGAAAAGCAGCAAAGCATCTATTGTTACTCCATCTCCAGGAATATTAACTAATAACTCACCCAACAAACTATCAGATTCTGCATCATTTGTCATGATCGCTAACAAAAATGAATAATAATACCCCTTCTTGAATGTATCAGAACCAGAATTTTCATTTTTTAATAAGACCCCTAATTTCTCTTTTGCCTGATCATTTTCCTCATTCATAATCAACAGATGAATTAGTTTGTACTCAATTTCACTCAAATCATTCTTATTAAATGTAAATTCTTTTGCTTCCTCAAGGTATTTTGTTATTTCTTTTTGGGAAGCGTTCCGCATTAGACTTATTTGAGCAAGAAGTTCTCTGCACTGTCTGTTAGCACGAGTTTTATATCTATTTCTCTTTGCCTTTAATTCTTTATTTGAATACATTGTTAGTAATATTTCTTCAGCTTTATCAAGTTCGTTTAGTGAGATGTGTAAAGCAGAAAGCTTAATAGTAACTTTTGCATTTTCAACCAAATTTACACTTCTATTTAAATAGGCAACATAAGCTTTGATTGCAATATTTAGTTCACCGTTCTTCTCAAGTCGATCTGCAAATTTTATAATCTTTTCTACAGGCAGATTCTCATATTCCTTAAGAGCTTTTTCAAAATCACCTATCTCACCTAGAGAAAGTGCATAGATCTCCTTAATTGATGGAGACTCATTATTAGCTGTTACTTCTGCAATAAATTTTATAATGTTAGGTTCTTCTTTAAGCATTAATTTAAATCTGTTAACAACAAAAGATGCGAATTGGTCTTTTTTCTCAACAAGTTTAATAAACTCATAAACTGCATTTTTATAGTCTTTAAGAGCATTAAAATTATTTGCAAGTTCTCTTACATACAAATTATCGTCATTAGCTATCTTACGCGCTTTTTTATAAATTTCAATTGCTGCATCATATTGACGATATTGTTCAAATGTTTTGGCAATTGAACCATAATTATTTACATTTCCTCTATGTTTATCAAGAAATGCATCACTGAAATTTTGTGCTTTTTTAAATTCAGCTCCATGCAATAAAATCATTAATTTAAGTTGAAAGTATTTTGCTTCAGGCATCTTCTTCTCAAAATCATTAAGAAGTTTTTCTGCTTGTTCTGTTTTAGAAGTTTGAATTAAAACTAAAATCAATTGATAAACGTTATCAATATCTTCCGGGTCATTTTTCATAACAACTTCATAAATTGAAATGGCCTTTTCAAATTGCCGACGAGACCTATATTGATTTGCTCTATTCTTGAGAATGTCATTCTCTTTTAGATCTGCAAAAACGTTACAAGTTATAATAACCAGTATTATTATAATTATTATTCTTTTTATACCAAACTCCTCTCCGGCAA
>JAVCCD010000234.1 GCA_030765665.1 Candidatus Tenebribacter mawsonii
ACAATCCTGAATTTGAGATAGCAAAGCAGAATCTAGAAAGATTAAAAGAATTAAATAAATAATCTTGTACATCTGTAAAAGCAAACTGGAGAATTAATGAATGGAACAGGGATGGACTTAACCACCGGGAGTATTTATAAAAATATGATGAAGTTAGCATTACCAATAATGCTTTCAAATTTCATGATGACTTTTTATAATCTTACCGATGCTTTTTGGTTAGGAAAACTAGGCGATAATGCGATGAATGCAGTTTCTGTTGCTGGTTTAACCTTCCCATTAATTTTCTTTCTTTCTTCATTTGGCATAGGATTTGTGGTTGCGGGAACAGCTCTCATCTCACAATTCAAAGGTGCCGGAACTCCGGAAATGATGAAAAAGGTAGTGGGTCAATTTGTTCTGATTCTCATAGTATTTTCCATTATTTTCTTAACTTTCAGTTTTACATTTCTTGATAATATATTAGGCTTACTTCATGTTCCACAAGAGATCTTTGAAGTTTCCAAACAATTTATTTCTTACATACTTGTTGGTGTATTATTCATGTTTGTATTCCTTACATACCAGAGCTTTGCGCATGGTTTGGGAGACACCATTTCACCTATGAGGATACAGATAATTTCCGTAAGCTTAAATGTAATTCTAGATCCAATATTCATTTTTGGAATTGGATTTATGCCCAGGATGGAAACAGTTGGAGCTGCTCAGGCAACGCTGATCTCGAGGATAGTGGCAGCTGTGCTGGCTATATACTTCCTAAAAAAGAGAACAAAACATATAATACCGAGTTTAGCAGAATTAAAACCGGATAAACTGTTACTTAAAAAAATATTCAATATTAGTATTCCTGCTTCTATTGCACACTCAGTTACAAGTTTTGGATTTATAATCTTGCAAGGTTTTGTAAATACATACGGAACTTTGGTGATTAGTGTATTTTCTATAGGTAACAGGATGATGGGGCTCTTCATGATGCCTGCTATGGGAATAAGTAATGCTTTAGCAACAATTGTTGGGCAGAATCTTGGTGCAAAAAAAATATCACGTGCTGTGAAAAGCGTAAAAGTAGGAATGGTGCTGGTTTTACTGATAATGCTTGTTGGCTGTTCTCTTTTATATTTTTTTGGTTCAACCTTAACTCGATTTTTTATTGATGATCCTGCAATTGCTGGCATTGGTGAGAGAATGTTCAAAGTTGTTTCTTTTGCAGCTTTTATTTTTAGTATGATGTTTGTTTTTATGGGCGTTTTTAATGGTTCAGGACACACAAAGCCATCTATGATTTTGAATATATCACGTCTTTGGTTATTGCGAATTCCACTTGTGTTCATACTTTCTGGAAACATTCTTAAATATGCATTTATCCGTAATAGCTTCCTAAACGAGTTGCTAACTAAAATATCACTTCCACTTTCAGAGCATTCTTACGATGCGCTTTGGTGGTCAATGCTTATAAGTAATATCATAACAACTATAATGGCTGTAATTATATACAGAAAAGGGAATTGGAAGACTGGAAGTATTTAAAAGAGTTTTGCATAATAGAGTGTTTTTGTTAGAAAAGTAAAAAAGATTGTCTTTGAGAGTTTTTCTTCTTGCTGCTACGAGCGAAGCAATCTCTTATTAATTAGTTATTTAGAAACTTAAATTGCTTCAGAAGAATTCCTAAATTAGAATCTTCGCAATGACAATTAGGAATTATGTAGAACCCTTTAAGTATATAATAAACAGGAGGAAATATGGAGAAAAAAAATTCAGAGTTAGTTTTAGAAGATAACAGCAACAAAGTGATTGAAGCATTTTTTGAAATTCTGTCTCTTAAGAATCTTTTCAGGCAGGGTTGGTTGAAGAATGGAGTTGAAAGGAAATTTTGTGAAAGTGTTGCAGATCATAGTTTCTCAACTGCTATGTTAGCATGGTTACTAGCTGAAGAATATTTCCCTAATTTAGATACTTCAAAGATTATTAAATATTCTCTCATCCATGAAATAGGTGAGATCTATGCAGGAGATATCACTCCAGATGATAACACAACTGACATTGAAAAATTTAAACTTGAATTTGTATCAGTGAAAAGAGTTTTTGATAAATTAACAAATGGGGAAAAATATATCAAATTATGGGAAGAGTTTGAACATTCAAAAAATAAAGAAGCAAAATTCGTAAAACAGATAGATCGTCTGGAAATGGCATTTCAAGCACATTTCTACGAGAATACATTGGATATGAACTTACAAGATTTCAAAGACTCAGCCAAGAAAGTATTAACTGAGGAAATTTTAAAGGAATTGTTAGAAAGTATTAAATAGTATTCTTAATCTCATCTAAAACAGTTCTACCTTCCGGAATATTAGCTAATAGTGCATCTAGTTTATCGCAACTATATTCTGGACAATGTGCACAATTCTCATAACCTCTTTCTAAACAGCATAATCTTACTTCACACTCTTTACAATGATTGAATTTTACACCCTCTGTCAAACATCCATTACAATTGATGTCCTCAGTTTTGATATCAGCTCCATATATCGTTGACCAGAACTCTGCTGTTTTAGCTCTGAGAACATCATCATCTTTTAAAGTAGCTTTATGCGCAAAACATCCACTACAAACCAAACCGCAAGCTGCTACAATTTTTTCCATTTTATCTCCCTACTAGTCATTGCGAGATTGCTATCAGTTGATTTCTACCGAAGCAATCTATGTTGATAAAAAATATAAATAGTAAGACAGCTTCGTCTGAAATTGCAAGAAGCGTACTCGCAGAGACATCAATTTTGTAATTCTTCAGTTAGTCACACATAACTTCAGTTATTTCATTTTTACTAATATTGTCTAAGTTACTGTAAACTCCTCTATATTCTTCAGGAAGAAGCTCAGCAATTCTGTACATCACTTGATCAGTGAAATATTTACGTTTCTCTTGATCAGCTTTGCCTTCAGGTTGTAGAATAATTGGATTTCCAACCTTAAAAGTGAACTTTGTTCTCTTAATTTTTTTTAGATTACTGTAAATTATTTCACCACCAAAATGTGCAATTGGTATAATTGGGACTTTAGATCGTAAGGCGATGCTGATAACTCCAGGTTTTCCTACACGAAGCTTACCATCTTGGCTACGTGTACCTTCAGGTGCAATGATCAGAAAATGACCTTTATCAAGTATCTTTCTTGCTTGACGAAAAGTTTCTGTTGTTGAGCCTTCACGATCAATGGAAAGTGATTCCCAGCTATTTGCTACCCATCCCAGAATACTGTTATTCCAAGTTTCTTTTTTGGCAATTCCATGGATTTTTCGAGGAAAAAGTTCTACCATGATCATGGGTACTTCGAGGAAGTTAATATGATTCATGGCTACAATGAAAGGACCTTTTTGCGGGATTTTTTTCAGTTCTTTTCTATCAATTTTGCAAATGAGATGTAGAATTGTGCGGATCACTATAGCTGCAGCTTTTCCGTTTAGTTTCAAAATCCTACCTGATTATTTTAAGTGCTGAAGGAATACATTCAACATGTATCTCGACTCCTGCTTCACAGATCGTCTCTCCGTCTGCATGAACAGCTAATTCACCATGTAAAGCCCTTAGATGAAAATCTGAGCTTTGAAGAGTAGTTGTATCGGCTAATGTACTTTGAGTACCTTTCATATAATGCATCATGGCCTTCAACAATGCCTTGCGTTTTCCCTGCTTAGTCATACATAAGTTAAAGATTCCATCGCAATTATTTGCTTCGGGTGACATAAAGAAAGTTCCACCCATCCTATTACCATTCATAATAGAAACCAGGGCAGGATTAACAATTAAAGAAGAATCATCGTATTTCAATTCAACTTCTGGAGCAGGAGGATAGATGATGAGCGTCTTTAAAGCGGCAATTACATAACCGAGTGCACCATGAATATGCTTAAGCTTTGCAGCTTCCAAGCCAACTATAGTATCAAAACCTACTCCGATTCCATTTCCGAAATATCTACCTTCAGGATAATCACCGCCTTTCACGAGACCAATGTCTAAGAAAAATGTTTTATCTTCAATAATAGCTTGCAGGCTTTCCTGCAATGTTGAGGGAACATGTGCTCCATAGGCAAAATCGTTACCGGTACCAATAGGAATTACAGCAAATACGGGAATAATCCCATTCTCGTTTTTGGCTTTCATCAAGCCATTTATCACTTCATTGCAAGTTCCGTCTCCACCAGCCGAAATTACAATATTACCTTCAATAGCAAATCCATAAGCCAATTCAGTAGCATGACCTACAGATTTAGTCAAGTGGATCTCATAATTAATGTTATGTTTCTGCAGGAATTCATTAACAGCAGGAATGTGTTTTGGTGCTGAACCTTTATCGGCTGTAGGATTAAATATCACAGAATAACGTTTGATGTCAGATATTCTCATTGATTACTCCTTTTCTATAAATTCGATAATTGTTTTAGTGGAACCGGGGAGACCATTCCAACCTTCATATTTTAAGAATAAGCCATCGGAAATACGAAACCAGTAATTACCAGACCAGAACTTAGAACGGAGTCCTGCAGCGCTTATTTTGACTTTTATGGTATGATAAAGTATGTCATCGATAGTTATATCATCAGTGCCGGCTTTTTCTGCCTGCATTTTCACACCTTTGAATTTATCTAGTCGAATTATCCAGTATTCTATCTTTTCCTCTTCCGATAAAGCAAATTCAGATAACGAATATGACATAGATTGTTTCCATGGATCATCATCTAGTTTAACTATTGTATCGATATTTTTTTCACCTAAGATTCCTTTTAAGATTACATTTTTTCCATCTTTTGTTGCCGTAAGATCAATATTTCTTACACTATCTTTATGAGTATATTTCTGTGTAAATCCATCCAGATCGTAATAATTTATCTGCTCTTCGACTTCATGATGGTAAATATATAAATTCATTGAATCAATTTTGGTTGTAGTGAATGAAGAATAGTAAATATCCTCACTAATTGCGATTTTGTAATTGTTTGTGGTTTCACAAAAAAGAAGAATTGGAAGAAACAGAAAAAGAAGAAGAACTTTTCTCATTAATTAACCGGAATAAGTTCAGAAATTGGAAGTTTAAAAAGTTCCATCTGCTCGCTTGTTATAATAAGGTCATCACCATCAAAACAAACAGCTTCGCATTGATTTGCCTTGATCGGCAGCCAGCTTATCTTACCGTTAAAATAATTTCCGTCCTCGGCTTCAAAAACCCAGATATTATCGTAAGTTAGAACAGCCAGTTTTGTGCCGTCAATTGATGCATCGGCAGCAGTTACCATTCCACCAATTTCAAAAGTACCAATTCTTGTAATTGGGTTAATTTTCAATTGATCTAAACTGTCAAATCTATAAAGATGTGTTTGTGTGTCAGCGCGATGTTTTGTGAGTAAATACAAATTATCATTAGCCCAAAATACAGCTTCACAATCATAGTTATTTGGAACAGCCGGAAATGCTTTTTGCTCAGGATAATAGAATTTTATTGTTTGGAACGATGTTGTGTTTCCAGTTGCATATGGAAAAGGATCTTTCAAAACATGAATTGCCAAGTCTTTTCTGGTATTGAAATTATTGCCGGTATCGCAAACATAAAGATTCCCATCATCATCTACAGCCATCTCTTCCCAGTCGATATTTATTTCATTACCTATAAATATGCCGCCCTCTTTTTCTTTATACCATTCTGCTCTGTACAATTCTCCTTTGCTGTTAAATGGGAAGATCCGGTTGTTGCATCCAGAATCGTTCAATGTCCAATAAACATCATCCCAAACTCTGCTCTTTACAATAGCAGATGATTCTTCAATATCAGCAAAATCAAATGTTGCATACGGT
>JAVCCD010000111.1 GCA_030765665.1 Candidatus Tenebribacter mawsonii
CAGCAGGTTCCCGGTTGTAATGCAGATAAAGGTCTTTTACGCGATACACATAGGTGTGGATCGTTACATCTGATAGTGATCGTAATTGCGCTTCTGCTTGAAGCTCTTGCTCAAATTTTAACATCTTGACCTCCCTTTTTCAGAGAGGTTATAAAAGTAGTGAGAATTATGGAATTTATTTCTGCTGCGCTAAGCAGCTTAGTTCAACAGGCGTGTCGTCGGTTTGGCTGGTCAGTCCTCTTTGTTTGAATCTTCCGATTCAAACGGCTGGTCGGTTTGTACGGGCTGAATCATTCTGATTCCGCCGCACACGCAGAATATTAGGTGCAATAAAATTTTATAAAAAATAAGGAGAACAAAAATGAAAATGACATTTTTTTTAATAGCAATGCTTGCTTTTTTATCTGTAGCGCAAGCACAAGTTAATGAAACGCAAAGGTTAATCTCTGATGATATAGAGGCAGAAGATTATTTTGGAAGTGCTGTTGCCGTTTCTGGAGATTATGCAATTATAGGTGCTTGTTATGAAGATGAAAATGGAGAAAATTCCGGTTCTGCCTATATTTTCCATAATAATGATGGAAACTGGGAGCAGTATCAAAAACTAACAGCATCAGATGGTCAGGCTAATGAGTTCTTTGCACTTACAGTAGCCATGTCAGGTGATTATGCATTTGTAAATTCATTATGGGGGAATAACAATGCAGGAAAAGTCTACGTATTTTATAATGATGCTGGAATCTGGACAGAAACATCAATACTTATTGCCTCTGATGGAGAAGCTTATGATTTTTTTGGAACTTCAATGAGTATATCCGATGATTATGCAATTATTGGTGCATATGGTAATGATGACAGTGGAAGCGAATCCGGTTCTGCCTATGTTTTTCATAATAATCAAGGAATCTGGACAGAAACAACAAAACTTACAGCGTCTAATGGTAATGAAAATGACCGTTTCGGAATATCGGTTGGTATATCCGATGATTATTCAATTATTGGTGCTGATGGTAGCGCAAATAATAGTGGAACTAATTCAGGTACAGCATATATCTTTTACAACAATTTAGAAAATTGGGAACAAACTCAACAAATAGAGTCGTTAGATGCAGTACTTGGAGATCAATTTGGAGGATCCGTGAGTATTTCAGGTGAATATGCCGCTATTGGAGCAGAATATAAAAGTGATGATGGAACTTGGTCCGGTGCTGCATATGTTTTTCACGATAATTCCGGTATTTGGGAACAAGACATAAAACTAACTGCATCTGATGCTGGTACACAAAAGCATTTTGGGAGCTCAATTGATATTTCAGGTGATAAACTCATAGTTGGCTCCAATGGAAATATAGCTTTCACACCATACATTGCGGGTTCTGCCTATATGTTTAAGAATATTTTAGAAAGTTGGCAAGAAACGGCTATCTTGCAGGCTTCTGATATAGCCAATGAAGATGAGTTTGCTTATGTTGTTGATTTCTCAGATGACTTTGCATTTGTCGGTAGTCCTCGCACCGATACGAATGATGAAGATGCCGGTGCTGTATATGTTTATGAATTAATTTCTACTACTGGTTATATTGTTGGCACAGTCACCGATGTTGAAGATGATTTGCTGGAAAATGCCGAAATCACTGCTGGATCATATAACACTCAAACAGATATTAACGGTGAATATCAAATTGAAGTTGAAGCTGGTGACTACGCTGTTTCCTGTTATTTGGAAGGGTACGTAATTCCAGATGATGTGCAAATTACAGTTGTAGCAGGTGAAACTTCAGCTGTAGATTTTATATTAACGGAAATCGTGACCACTGGTTTCATTGCTGGAATGGTTACCGATGTTAACAGCAATCCCTTGGAAAATGCTGAAATAACAGCTGGTTCTTATTCAGTTCAAACAGATATTAACGGTGAATATCAAATTGAAGTTGAAGCTGGAGACTACTCTGTTTCCTGTTATTTGGGAGGGTACGTAATTCCAGAAAATGTTCAGGTAACCGTAGTTGCTTCAGAAACTGTAACAGCAGATTTTGTATTAGTGGCTGAAGTTAATGCCGACGATTATCTTTTTGCAAAAGATCCGACACTTCTTGACAACCATCCAAATCCCTTCAATCCATCCACAACAATTGACTTTTCAATTCCTGAAGATAGTAAAATTAATCTTTCAGTTTATAATATGAGAGGTCAGAAAATCAATACGTTAACTAATGATGAATTTACTAAAGGATCACATTCAATTACTTGGAATGGGGAAGATGATCACAACAACCCAATAAGTTCAGGAATATATTTGTATAAATTAAATGTAAATGGTAAAACCGCAGCTGTGAGAAAGTGTTTGCTGCTGAAATAAGATCATATTAGATACAGGGGGAGTTTATGAAAAGTCTGAGACTTTCAATATTACAAATAATCTTAGTCCTATTTTTTCTTACTTCTAATACATATTCAGATTTAAGATCTTATGATGGACCGGAATTTGATCAAATTTCACCAAGGTTAAAAGAAGTAAAAACTGGATTTTCTGGAAGTGGATATACCCAGAATAAACCTGATCCCTTAAGCAGGCTCACAGTAAAACTAGTAAAAAAAGGGGAAAAATATATTAAGGAAATGGGATTAGATTCAGCAATTGCAATTATCAATAAGAAGCCACGTAAGTTTAGAGATTTTAAAACTTACCTTTTTATAATAAATATGAAAGGTGATGTTTTAGCACATTCAGGTAATCCAAATTTTGCAGGTACGAATATGTTATCTACAAGAGATTCCCGAGGGCATTTATTTATTCAAGAATATGTAAATAATATTCAACAATTTGATGGGATTAACTATATAAATATTCTTACCTTGGAAGACAATAAGCAATATATATATAATTTTGTTTATTTAGAGAGAATTGATGATAATCTGATTATTGGTGCAATTGCTATACCATAAAATACAATTGTACAATGACTCTTAGAGTAAAAGAATTGAAAAGTCGTCTAACATAATAAGAGTTTCCCTGCTTTCCCATGCATGGAAACTCTGTTGACTAAGCTCGACATGTTTTTTTTCTTATTGAGGATTGCTTTGGTTTGGTTTTATGAAACAGATTTCATTTTGTATAAG
>JAVCCD010000161.1 GCA_030765665.1 Candidatus Tenebribacter mawsonii
GCATTTTTCCAAATCTGGAAAGCAAAAGATGCCAGATCAATTTCGCTGTCTTCTTCATCCAATATTCCAGATTTTTCGTGATATAAATTTTCCAGAATGGTATTATTCTGATTTTCAAAAAATCGTTCATCGGAACCTACAACTTCAGCGTTTTCTTCCAAACGATTATCAAGTTTTTCTCTCAACCGAATAATGTTTTCAATACCATCTTCCGGGAAAAAGAAATAGCTCAATATTCTGTTCGATTTCTGTCCGATCCTATCCACACGACCAATTCGTTGAATCAAACGAATTAATGCCCACGGCAGATCATAATTCAAGACAATATGAGCATCTTGCAAGTTTTGACCTTCACTAAGAACATCAGTAGAAATAAGAACTCGAATTTCGTCTTCGGAATTCTTGATATTTGGTTTTTCATTGGAAATAGGACTGAAACGATGTGCAAATTCAGTTGGGTTCTTATCACTACCTGTTACACAGAAAATATTATCTACTTCCCGCTTAACCAGTTGAGAATGCAAATATTTCGCAGTGTCTGCAAATTGTGTGAAGATTAGTATTTTTTCGTGTGGATGTTCTTGCGTAATTAACTTTTCCAAAGCATTTAATTGTCTGTCATTTTCGGGTTTCCAATTCTCGGATAATTTTATAATCTCAGTCAGAGAGTCACAATCATTAAGAAGGTGTTTTTTGAATGATCTCTCAAATAACTCGGTTCGTATCCAACTGAATTTTTTCTTTCGCTTTGTTGCCAATTCATTGTATATCTTTTCAGATAACTCATTTATCTTTGTTTCATCTGTAGTAATTCTTAGAGTTTTCTCATTGTCTGTATAATTTTCCCAATCCAGTTCATCTGTGAAATAATCCAACACATTAGCTTCTTGAGAACCAATCGGAATTGGAAGATTATTCTCAACTGCATAAATAAAGATATAATTCCTCAGCATCATTCTGTAAGCAGAAAGTAGAAATGAATATCCGCTGCTTTCGAGTCTTTTAAAAAGATTTGTTCTGCTGAAACCGATTAGTCGTTTTCCTGCTCTTGTTAAATTATCTATAATAAATAATTCATCATTTGTTGGTTTTTCTTGTGGATTATCTTTTATGTAATTTCCAATACCATATCTTGCAAGTTTCATATTGTTTACTGCATCTACAACATTTTCAGAATACAATTTTGCGTATTGATCATTTGGATCGTGAACTGACATCTCGTAATTCATTCGTTTGGGAATTCTATCGGGAAAATATGATCTGTCACCATTTGAAAATAACAAATACTTTCTTTGTTTTTTATCATCAGTTATTGCATAATTCTGTTTTATGAAACTTCTGGTTCTGCGCACCAAAAATAATCTCATTAACTCTCGCCAGTCATCAATATCTTCACTTTTTTCAAATGCAGGAAGCGATCTATAATGATGTGGAAAGCGTGATTCGAATTCAATTTTACCACCAATGCTTTCGATATAATTTTCAGGTGAAATTCCAAGATCATCATCTACAGAAATAAATAATCTCAATTGATTAGATAAATCTTGGAATGTTTTGTTGTATGGTGTTGCAGAAAGCATAATAACTTTGCTGTCGTTCAAATGCAGATATTCTTGAACAGCTCGGAATGTTTTACTCTCACGATTTCTTAAGTTATGGCTTTCATCAATAATTACAAGACGATACCTACGAAGTTTTTGAAACTCTTTTGTTAATACTCTTGAGATAGAAAATATTTTTGCACGGAGCTTGTATTTATGAACATAATCACCCCACATCTCTGTCAGATTTTTTGGGCAAAGGATTAACGTTTCCCAAAAGAAATCATCTTCGAATATTTTGGCAAGTGCGGTAGCTGTAATTGTTTTACCAAGACCAACAACATCACCGATGATAACCCCACCTCGTTTATTAAGATGATGTGCAGAAATCAAAACAGCTTTTTGCTGAAACTCTAAAAGATCTTCTTCAAAAACTTTTGGAATTTTAAATTCGTTAAGACCAGCTCTTGCTTCACGAGAAAGATGATAAGCCATTTTTAGATAAATGTGATATGGTAGAGTAAGTTGTTCACCTGCCCAACTCTCTTCAATTATCTCTATAAGTTCTTTGGATATGTCCACACAAAAAGTATCTACCCATTTTTCTTGAAACCAGTCAGAAAGTTTTTTTGAAGCATCATTATCAAGAACATCAATATTTAATTCGCCATTATTTGCCAACCCTGAAGTTGTTAAATTACTGCTTCCGAGATAACCGATAATCGGATTTATTTTATCATCACGATATGCAAGATACAATTTTGCGTGTAGCGGATGCCGAAGATAAAGTTTCACTACTAATTTATTTGCTTTAAGTTGTTTTACAAGTATTCGTAAACCTGCTTCATCTTGATTGGTCGGGTAACCGATTGTTAATTGTTTTTTAAAATCTAAAGCCAATTTTTTCTTGATTCTGGAAGCTGTTTGTCGATCTACTAATTGAGAATGATCTAAAGAAAAATATTGTTTTAAAGTTTCTCTTTCCGTTTGTTGCATACCAATAAGCAATCTGCATTGTTCACCTTCTTCACCAGACCATTTATCAATATTAGAAGCAATCTTTCGCCAACCTCGTAAATTAAAATAACCTACGCAAAAATCTGATCGATGAGATACTTCTAATGCGTGATTTAAACCTTCTTCCAGTTTTTTTTCAATGTTATCATAAATTATTGGCATTTCAACCTCAATTATTCAATTTTTCAGACATCATTTTTTTACAACTATTTTGTCAAGATTCATTCTCTGTTCAGGTCTTTTTAATGTGCCTAACATATGCACGCCACGCCCTTATAAAAGGTTCGCATAACCAACCTATAGTTATTAAAAAAGGTTCGTCATAACTCCAACTTCATGGTTCGCCATAACTCTAATATATTTTCTTTTTTTATCTTTATGAGTACAATGTTTATTCTAGTTATTTTCTCTCATGTAATAATTTTCATTTCGATAAATATTTTTTCTTTTTTAATTGTCAA
>JAVCCD010000118.1 GCA_030765665.1 Candidatus Tenebribacter mawsonii
GCTGCTACAATATCTAAAGCATCATATCCTGTTTTCCATTTACCATCATTACCATCTCTGACTTTAGAAAGTCCAGCCATTTTCTCAGCATATTTCTTTACTATACATTTCTGCAGTTATTTTTACGAATTAGTTACTTATTTCTAAAGATAGTTACGAATCAATAATTCCTGATTTCTCGGGGGATGGGTACATAATTTGTTACACACTATCAAATAACTATTTGACTAAATAACTGTGTAATTTTTTTTCCATCTATGAAAAATAATAAAGCACAAGAATTGCGCAGGATAATTCAATATGGTTTTTTAGGCATTACAATGATAATAATTGTGCTGCTTATTAATGGTAAGTTATGTAGTGCACATGGGTTTTGTCCATACTCTAGTGTTTGCTTTGGTATAATGAGTTTAAATCCTGGGTTTGCCAAACTATTATATCCAATTTCTGTTATCATCGGTTTACTAATTGCTGTTACTTCTATTTTATGGGGAAGAAGATTCTGTGGTTATGCATGTCCTTTTGGTACTGTGCAGGAGATCATTTACAATTTGAATCCAAGATCCAAAAAGAATAGGCAGCTTCATTTACCAGTTAGGCTGCATAAACTTTTAAATGGATTAAAATATATTATCATGCTTATCACAATTCTGGCAGTATTTCTTTCCGTGCAATATATTTACATGAAGTTTTGCCCTGTTCTGGCTGTGTCGCATCCGCAGAATATCACGATCTATTCTATAGCAACTTTGTTCGTTATTTTCATAGTTGGTTATTTTATAAACCGGTTCTGGTGCAGGTATTTATGCCCTTATGCAGCGTTGATGAACGTATTCCAATATATTGGGAAATTACTTCATGTTAAATCTAATAGAATTCACGCCAACGAAGATCTATGTGTAGATTGCAGACTTTGCTCAAAGTGCTGTCCAATGCAGATCGTGATCCATGAAGAAAAACAGATTGAGAATGTTAACTGCATTTTCTGCTTGAAATGTTTGCAAAGTTGTCCGATAGATAATGGTATTGTTTTAGATACAATTAAACTGAAGAATAAAAAAACTTTGGATTAAATATTGCATAATGAAAATAGAGTTATGAGTATTGAAAATGATCTTCCAACGGCATCGAATGAAGCAATCTCTTTTGTTTGAAGTATAGATTGCTTCGAAAGAAATCTTTGAAAGAATCCTCGCAATGACAGAATGATATTTTGCATAATTTAATAAAAAATTAATAAATGGAGAAATAAATGAAAAAAAGATGGATAATTGTAATTAGTATTTTGTTGATATTTGTGTTCAACGTATTCTCACAATCGGAAGATAAAATTGAATTAATGAACTATTCTGGTACATTAAAACAGGTAGCAGGCAATTGGTTCTTAAATACAGGTGAGGATATTGTAGCACTCTCTCTGGCATCAAATGAATTCTTACAAGAGAAAGAAATTGAACTTACTTCTAAAATGGAATTGTCACTCACTGGATTGATGCAGGAAGATGAACTTGTTGTCTATTCACTTATAATTGAAGAAAAGGAAACTAAGATCAGAGATGACGCTGGAGAAGCTTTGTGGAAGATCCAACCTTATACTGTGGAAGCTGATAAATGCATAGATTGCAGATTATGCGTTTCTCCCTGCCCTAAAGGTGCGATCACAATGATAAAAGGCGTTGCTGTTATTGATGCTGACAAATGTGATGGTGATGGTATCTGTGTGAATGGAGATGGCAAAAAATACAAGGGATGTCCTGTAGACGCAATAAAGAAAGTTGAATAAATAATTTATCTGGAATTAAATATGAAAAAAATATTATTATTATTACTTCTTGGAATTATAATAATAAGCTGTACAGACACAATAGATAAAACTACAGGTTTCAATGATCAACCACGTATAGAATATTCATCATGCTCAAGTTGCATGGAATGTATAGACTTATTCGACTGCCCGGAAAATGCAATTAAGCTTGATGATCGAACTCAAACTGCATATATCGATGCAGACCTCTGCACGGGTTGCATGAATTGTATAAACCTGTTTACCTGCCCGGATGATGCTTTTACAATAAACGTAGATGACATTAAGCCAGCTCAAATAAGTGATATTATTGCTGCTTCTGATACAATTGGTAAAATGAATGTTCAATTCACAGCAACTGGAGATGACTCAACATCTGGTAGAGCTTTTAAGTATAAACTGGTTCTAAAAGATTCAAATGATCAGTTAATAGAAAATGATTTTATTCCAACACTACCGCAAAATCCTGGAGTTACAGAGAGTTGGGATTTAGAAAATTTACCAGAAAATGAAATTGTCAAATTGGAAATTGTAGCATTTGACGAACTTGACCAAGCGTCACTCCCTGCATATCAAGAAGTTCAAATATTAGGTGAAATTATTGATAATGTTCCACCTTCTCAAATCGATGACATAACTACCGGTTCTGTTTCAATGAATTCATTCCAGATCAATTGGACAGCACCCGGTAATGATGGAAATATTGGAACATCAAGCTATTATATTATTAAAGTTCATACAGAGAATATCACCGAATCAAACTGGGAAATAATTGATGAATATGAACAAAGTATGATCCCCCGGGAAGCAGGAAATGAAGAGACTCTTTTTATTTTAGATCTTCAACCCTTAACAGATTATTATGTTGGTATTAAAGCGAGCGATGAAGCTGAAAATATTTCGCTTCTTTCTAACATTGCTCAAGCATCCACAACAGATATTTCCGATGAGATTCCGCCTTCAGCTATAAATGACCTGCTTGCAGAACCAACTGATGAGATCATAGAACTTATCTGGACAGCATCTGGTGATGATGGAATGGATGGAACTGCTTATAATTATGAGATCAGGATTTCTCAGGAAGAAATAACAGAAGCAAATTGGAGTGATGCAGAACTTTTGGATGGTCCACCCTGGCCTTTAGAAGCTGGAACTTCCCAAAATTATATTGTTGAAAATTTACAGCATGAAATTACTTACTTTTTTGCAATAAGGGCATTTGATGAAAATGAGAACGTTTCACCGCTTTCCAATGTTCCAAACGCAAACTTGATCGTTGATAATGCTCCACCTGCGGATATCACAGATCTTACAGTTTTCGAAGGATCAACAGCCAATTTAAGTACAATTAAAATTATGTGGACTGCACCTGGCGACAATGGGATTGAAGGTATTGCAGATCACTATGAGATAAGATATTCAAATTCTATAATTGCAGAATCCAATTGGAATAATGCAACTATTTTCAGTGATCCTCCGCAACCAGCAACTGGAGGGACTTCCCAATATTGTTATGTTGATGGCTTAAATGCTGCAACAATTTATTATTTTGCAATAAAAGCATTTGATGAGAATAATAATGTAAATCAAGTATCAAATTCACCTGCTGGGAAAATAGTTTATCAAATAAATACAGCTGCTTGCCGTAACTGTAGTAACTGTATTTATGATTGTGATGATGATGCGATTTTGCAAGGACCTGGTTACAAATATATTGACCCCGACCTGTGTGTTGCCTGTGGTGATTGCAGTTGCCCTTGGAATTTAATATTTAGGGCAGTTGTTGCATATTGAAACTTTAGAACTTTATAAGAAAATGGTATAAAATGAAAACAAAATTATTAATCATAATAATCATTCTAGTTGCAATTTCACTTTATGCAATCTCAAAAAGTAATATATTTGTGGAATCCAATTCTTGTGTTGGATGTTCTGATTGTACAGGAGTTTGTCCTACAAATGCCATCGAGATAATTGATGGAAAAGCCATTATTGATGCTGAGTTATGTATTGATTGCGAAATTTGTATTTCTAGCTGTACATATAAAGCAATAAGGAAAAACAAATGAAAAGAATCTGGATTATCCTAATTCTTATTGTAATTACTATAATTAGTATTGGCTGTGATAAAGTAAATAATCCTGAATATAATGTAGATAAATCTGCCTGTAACTCATGTGGAGCTTGTATTGGCATTTGTCCGATTGATGCAATTGAAATTGGAGCAGATGGCAAAGCTATAATAGATCAAACTAAATGTAATCAATGTGGCAAATGTATTGCAATTTGCCCAGAAGATGCAATTTATTAGGTGAGGATAAAATGAAAAAAATCATTATTTTATTAGCCTTTATTCTACTCTTAGCATCTCAAATATTCTCTGATGAAAATAATAATGAATCTAATGTTAAGCCAACAAACAAGTATTACCAAATTGCCAGAACGTTGTATCCAAAGCCGTTTGGGAAAGTATTGAGTTTACCATTTACCTGGTTGGGAAATTTAGTGGATGAGAAAAATAAAGAACAGGATACTTCAACTCTTCAAGAACTGGAGAATTCAGAAGTTCATAGAAAATTCGATTTCACAAACTGGTCACAATTATCACTGAGATATTTTACTAATGATGCCGATAATGATATTGAAATTGTAACCGGAGCATCTCAAGATGCAGATAAGATAAATACTGAAGGCAAATTTGGAGTAC
>JAVCCD010000049.1 GCA_030765665.1 Candidatus Tenebribacter mawsonii
CTCCCCATACAGGAAGATGAATAATTTGTGAAACATATTCATCACCAACTAAAGTAAATGTAAGATCTTCAGAATATTGCTCATTATCAACGAGCATTGTAAGCGTGTCTAATATTACATCAGCTTCCATTTCTGTATTGTTAATACTAAGATATGTATTGAGATCTTTAGATTTCATTTGTAGATAATTTAATATATATCTTCCCAATTCACCAGTTGCTTCTTGAGGAATATAATCATCAATGAATACCGGTTTAACATTAAATGAATCAAAGCCATCACCATCTATTGAAGCATTAAGGATCATTGATGGGAATGTTTCCAGATAATTAAGATCAAATGCAAAATTACCAAGTGAATGAGCTATAACTTTTCCATTATAAACTTCGATTCCTTGAATTACATGAGGATGATGACAAATAACCAGATCAGCTCCAGAATCTATCATGTGATGACGAATTTCAATATCCCACATATGCGGAACATCAATTCTTGGAGTATAATCTTCATCTTCTGCAAAGTCTTTTTTATTCCAACCTTCAAAAATATCTATCGAATCATAATTTGCACCTGGAGCTGCGGAATACTCACTACCAGAATGTGTTTCCACAATTATCAAGTCAGCACTATCTTCAACCTCAGCAATTTGTTCGGTTATGTAGTAGGGCGTCATATATGCAAAACCAAACTTATTGTAACCAGCTTGTAAATATGGCTGATAATTGTTGTATTGACCAGTTCTATCACTTGATCTTAAGAAAGCCAGATTCACGCCTTTTTTAGAATAAAATAGTGGTTTATAAGCTTCATAGGAATTTATTCCTGCACCAGAATAAAGAATTCCATATTGATCCAATGCATTTTGAGTATCCAGCATTCCTTCTTTCATGTAATCTATAACATGATTATTTGCCAGACAAACAAGATCTATTCCGGCATATGCTAAACCTGCTGCATTTTCTGGAGCACCTTTGAAGTATATTGTTTTTGTTGGATGATGAACATTATGGTTGGTAAGCGGACATTCAAGGTTTGCAACTGTTATGTCAGCATTATCGCCTAAGATAGATAACGTTGGTTCAAAGATAGCTTCAACACCTAGTGTAGGAATTATTCCACCACCACCTTCGTAGCCTCTTGCTAACATAATATCTCCAACAAAGTTAAGCCTTAAAGGAAAGGTTGAGGGTCCTGTATCAACGCTTATTGAACATGTTGAGAATCCAAGACGACCTGTATCATCAGTTGCTTGAACATAGATAGTGTATGGATGATCATCTTCTGCTATAAAGGAGTGGGTTGGATGTTGCTGTGTACTTGTAGAGTCATCACCAAATAACCATAAGAAGTTATGTTCATCACTATCAGGATCAGTTACTTCACAAAAGAATTGTACATCTACACTTCTTTTATCATCTGAATTGCGATACAAAGTACCAATATCATAACTTATTTCAACTTGAGGAGTTATAGGTAGATCTTCTGTAATATTATAGATGTTATCGAAATAAACAACTCCATTACCACCATCGTTGTCGTTTACAAAGAAAAGTTCAGTAATCTCCGGTAAATATTCATGCCAAGAGAACCAGTCATCAGCTATTGGAAGCTGGATACTATTCCAAACACCTTCTCCAAAAGCACCTTGATATACAGGTATCCATTCTTCAATATTTAATGTTTCAGAGCCATCAAAAGAATAGAAAAGTTCATTTGTACCATCTCCAATACCAAATCCTTGAATTTCACCCTTATCTTCAATAAAACAAGCAATTTGCCAAATATCATCTGAGTTAACTGTAACGGGTTCTATTGTCTCAACTTTCCATGTGTTACCAAAAAGCTTAAGAGAATATTGAGATTGAGCATTATAAGTGTTTTCTGTAGATAGTTCCCAGGCATTGGGTTGCATATCCTCATCCGGGTAGGAGGTAAGATCAATCGTACCACTCTCAAAATCTTCAATAGGTACTTCACGTTCAATGGCAAAACCGTAAGAATTTATTAACATCAGTAAAGTTAAAACTATCAAATATCTAAATTTCATATAATCTCTCCTAAATAAATCCTTTTTTACAAAATTAAAATTAAACAATTTTTGACAAGGTTTTATCCACCTATTCGTATGTATACAATTATTGACAGAAATATTAGGAATTTAAATATACCATTAATGAATAAAATTGTATTGTTTTTCTTAAAGAAATATATCTACTCACCAAAGAGGGAGTGGTTACGGTTTGACTCTGTTTTTATGGTAATTGGCATACTCATATCTGTTGCAACACTCACTGTTGCATTATCGATTTTTGAAGGATATGAGACTGTTTTAAAAGATACTATTCTTGGAGTTAACTCACACATTTACATATTTAAATCTGGCGAGGGAAATCTTTTACAACATAACGTTGAAGAAATTGAAACAAAGCTACAAAAAATGGAAGGTGTAGAGAATACTTCTGCACTCATCATCTCCCAGGCAATGGCTGTTAATGGAAGTAGAATTAAAGGTTCAATTGTTCGAGGTATAGATTGGGAACAAACGGAGCTTCCAAGTAAATATAGAAAATTTGTATTGGAAGGAACTTGGAAATTAGACACTGGAAATTCTGCTGTTCTTGGATATAAACTTGCTAAGGAGCTTAATCTAAAGCTGGGAGATACTTTCAAACTTATAAGTCCGTTGAATTCCAAGATTACTCCTATGGGTTTGAAACCAAAAGAAGAAAGTTTTACTTTAGTTGGTTTGTACAAATCTGGGATGTACGAATATGACAGTAAATTTATTTTTATTGATATAAATAGAATGGCTGAATTTAACTCTATGGAAAATGAATTCACGATGGTAGAAGTGAAAATGAAACCGGAGTGGATTGATAGAGCTGATTATATTGCCTATGCGTGGGAGCATGAATTTGACTATAAATATCAAATTTCATCATGGATAGATTTTAATAGTAACTTGTTTGCATTATTGAAAATGGAGAAATGGGTCATCTTTATAATATTAAGCTTCCTTATATTAATTGCCTCATTTAATGTTGTAAGTTCTGTTTCAACATCCATTATTGAAAAAAGGACAGAATTGGGAATCTTAAAAGCTTTTGGAGCATCAGATAAGATATTACAGAAAATATTTGTAGGTAAAACTATGATCTTAGCTTTTTTGTCCGTTACACTTGGTCAGGTATTGGGAATTCTATTGGCAAAATTCTTGAGCTGGCAAAAATTTTTAGTATTGAAGGGAGATGTTTATTTCCTTGATAAGATCAACGTTCAATTTGGTTTTATGAGCTGGCTCATAATTTTGTGTGTCTCAATGTTAATAGTATTTGCAGCATCGTTGATCCCACTAAAAAAAATATCAAAATTAAACATTACAAACATAATTAGAAAGGCTTAAAAAATAGATGTCAGGAGATATAATTTGAGTTTGATAAAAATTGAAAAATTAAAAAAAAGTTACAATGAAGCATCAGGGAAATTGGAAGTGTTAAAGGGTGTGGATCTGGAAATTAAACAAGGTGAGATGATTGCTATAACAGGTGAATCTGGTAGTGGGAAAAGCACTCTTCTGCATATGATGGGAATGTTGGACAGTTTTGATTCAGGTGACATATATTATTCTGGGAAGCAGGTAGATATTAAGGATAATGATTTAAATGAATTCAGGAATAAACGAATTGGATTTGTGTTTCAATCACACTATCTTTTAGAGGATTTTACTGCTGAAGAGAATGTGGCAATGCCAAAATTTCTATCAACAAAGGACTTTAATAAAAGTGTTCTGGATTCCAGAAAATTATTAAAAGCCCTTGATCTCGATGATAGAAGAAGTCATTATCCAAATCAATTAAGCGGGGGAGAGCAACAACGTGTTGCAGTTGCCAGGTCGTTAATTAATTCTCCAGAGATAATATTTGCAGATGAACCTACAGGAAATCTTGATTCTAAACATAGTGATGAACTCATTGATTTGCTGATAGATTTGAATAAAAAACATGGTCATACATTTGTGATAGCAACTCATAGTAAGGAAATTGCTAATAAGATGGATAGATGTTTTAATTTAGAAGATGGTATATTAAAAGAGACTACACAATAAAAATTTTGTAAAATGAAAAAAAAGACCTGGTTATTTATCATAGTTCTCATAGTTTTTATCATCAATATTTCTTTTTTTATTTTGGTGAGACTAGCTAAGGTAGATAAGGTCGTTCAAACCAAGATATCCGAACAATTATCAGAATTGCTGAATGCTGAGATAAAGATTGAGGAATTTACATTTAATGATAAACAAGCAAAAATTGGTGGGATTGAGATTGATAGTGCTGATAAATTTAATTTAAAAGTTAATCAATTATATGTTGAGTATAATCTTCCAAAACTAATTTTTTCTAAGTTCAAAAATCTAAAAGCAATAACGCATATTAAAATTTATAATCCTGAATTTTCACTTCAGATTAAACCAGATGGTAGTAAAAAGGAAAATAGTGAATTTATAATTCCAGATATTACTGCTTTTTTTAAAATGCTCGATATTTATCAGGGGAAATTTAGTATAAACTTTGAGAATGAAGTAGTCCAGATAGAAAACAGCTGGCAAGACATTGAGCTCTCAATAAAAAATACAAGAAGCTCTGATATAACACTTTCAGCGATATCTGATAATGGCTCAAACTTGAATGTTTCTTGTAATCTGAGCAAAGGCATTATCAAGAAAGTCGACTTGAAATTAAATGATTTAAAACCTTCGAAGCTTGAGATTTCAAAATTGAATTCTTTGGGATTAGTACTTGATGCAGAACTTAGTTATACAGAAGAAAAACTAATGTATTCTTCTAAAATCAAGAATATCCATGCAGAATATTTAGAAAAACAAGCCACGGTCGATTCAATATTAATTTCTGGAAATAGTGGACGAACGTACATTTCTCTTCATAATTCATATCTGGATAATAACAAGATAGAAGGCAGCGCTGTAATTTATGACATATTAACTAAAGACCGTACAATAAATTCTAAATTAACAACTTCCGAAGTATCATTTACTAATTATATAAAAGAAATTTCTGGGAATGTTCAAGCAAAAGCCGACGTAACTGGTAAGATAGCAAACCCAACAATCAAAGTGAGTATCAAATCTGACAAGCTCATTGCGGCTAAGCAAGAAATTACTGATATTGATATATCTGCAATTATGTTTGATAGTAATGTAAAACTACAATTAACCAATTCTATTTGGGAAAATAATAAGTTGATTGGTGAAGGCTATTACAAAATTGGTGAGGATCTTCATCTTGATCTTAACTCACATGATATGCATTGGCAAAATGGAGATCTACTGGTTACCGGAGATCTTACATCATCTATCAAATATCAAGAAGTACCGGAAATTTTGTTAGACCTAAAGAATCTTTCCATCAAATCAAAAAAACTTGAGTTCAATGATCTTACCCTCAAAGCAAACTTGTTGAATAATGATCTTACAGCAGACATAACGCACCCGTTAAATGATATTGGAATTTCGTGCTTTGGCAACATCAAAGATATGGCTCTGAAGGCAAAATTAAAACTTCGAGGCTTAGATTTAAGCAATATTTTAAAAGGATCTGCTCTTCCAATTCTTACTGGAGACATTGAGATTGATGCAAATGAATATAGTATTGTTACTAATTCTAATATTATGGTTTATGATAGAGATTACGGCAAATTAGGAGGAAGATTAAAAACAGATATAGTATTTGATCTCTCTAATAACAGCTCATTAATAAATATTCGAACTTATAATGCAAAATACAATTATGAACCATTTAAGATTGATCTCTTAGCAAAAGGTACACTGGATAGTTTGCAGATTAAACATTTTATGTTTAATAAAATGATAGATATTAAAGGTTGGGTAAGGCGTGAACCTGAATTTACATACAATTTATCATTACTTGGTGAAGAGATTAAAATTAAGGAGTTATCCAAATATTTTATGGCTTACGATACGTCCCGGAAATTGGATGGGAATATAAAAATTATTGCAAACATAGATAATTTGGGTGAAGGAAACATAAACGGTAACATATCTTTAAATAATTTCAAGATTGGTGATATTGAAGAAATACATGCCGGTTTAAGTATTCAGGGAAACAGTTCTATGATTGGTTTGCGAGATGGTTACATAAAGACAAATGAACGGAAAATTATTGGATTGCAAGGTGCCTTGATTACAAAGCCAGAGATAATTATCACAGCTAATGGAATTGTTGATTCACTTCAATTGAGAGACATATTACCACAAGAAGATCTGAACGGTGTAATTAAAGGCGGGATCGAATTTTCCAGGTCTGAAGGAAGCAACGAATTGCAACTGGATGTTGAAATTAAAAAATTGGAAATGAATAGATTCAAAATAGATCTGTTAAAGCTTGATTTATTGCAACGAGATAGCCTGCTGCATGTGAATGATGTCACGTGTTATAAGAGAAATGAATTTGATCTGAGGGCAAATGGTGCTATCGGATATAACTTACTGAACAGTGAAGTGTTTTCAGATACAAATAACATTTCTATCAAATTTGATGGAGATATGCTCAAAGTTCTTGCCGATCAAACAAAAGCCATAGTCGAAGGAAGTTCAAATACGAATTTTGATTTTAAAGTTGGTACAAAAGATAGTAAAATATACATTGAAAAAGGAAGTTTCACACTATCAGATGGATTTATGAAAGTTAAGGGGCAGCCAGAAGATATTGATAAAATTTCAATAAAGTTTGATATCAAAGAGAATATCTTCTTAATAGATAAATTCAAATTTCGAATGGGTGATGGCAGATGCTACATTACAAATATTATTAATAACACAAATGATGATTTTATTCTTGGAACTTTGAATTTGGGTAAGATATTAATAAGAACTGATGAAGGTGGAGTTCTTTTTAATATGCCTGGATATATTCCAGAAAATAATGTAGCGAAAGTAATTATTACAGGACGCAACAGTGAGCATTTTGAAGCACTGGGTCCATTTGAAGATATTAAACTATTAGGTGATTTAAATATTTCCAATGGTGGAGCTATCTTCCCGCCGAATACAGAGAATTTGCTAAAATTATTTAATACTGTTAGGGAGAAGAAAGCAAGTGAAAGTGCAACTCTTCCCTTGAGTTTTGATATTATGGTAAATTTTGGTGAGAACGTGAAATATGTAACTTATCCTGTAGACATAAAAATTAATCCAGGTGGTTATCTTAACTTAGTTTATGCCAATGATGAGTTTACAATACCCGACGCAATGTTCATAGCAGAAGAGGGCTCTGTTGACATATTTGGGACGAAGATGACACTCGACTATATGCAGATCCAGCTTAGCCGTTTCACTGCAGGAGCAAATATTTCCGGGACATTTTATAAGAAAACAGCTGATGGCTCGCTTATTACATTGAATATTTATAATGAAGTTGCTGGAGATGATGATGTGGGAACGTTACGATTTTCTTTAAACAGTGATAATCCAACAGATAGAATTACAGATATTCTAGCAAAACTAAGATATAACAGAGCGATGGAAGAAATATCTCCAGACCAAAAAAAGACACTTTTGCAGGATGAGGTAATCCAAATTGCAGGTATGGGTTTAGAAAGTGCAATTATGGATCCTTTATTGTCACCAGTAGAGAATTGGATACGAAAAACTTTGAAATTAGATTACTTTCATCTTCAAACTGACCTTGTTCAAAATCTTTTTGCTAGTTATTCCTCAGACAACAAATCTCAATATGAAGTTTATGATGAATCTAATGAGTTTGCAAAATTTTCTTCAGAGTTGTTTTTGAACAATTTATCTATAAGCGTGGGTAGATATATTACGAGAGATCTGTTTCTTGACTATGAAACTAGAGTAGAAAAATCACAAGATATTGCCTTACAATCTGAGATGGGTATTTTTCATGAATTCTCATTAAGATATCAATTACCCTATAAATTTAGAATATTATACAGATATAAAATTATGCCGTTTACCGAAGAAAATCCTCATGAGATCATACTTGAGCGGTCATTTAGATTCTAAAACTGCCTCTATCGATGACGATGTGAAATTGAGTATTGCGCTCTCTCATAACTCGGAGATTATTGTTCCACCGTTCGAAAACTTGGGCAATATCTCTATCAAATGGTACAAAGTTGAAGAAGCAAATGGAGATTATTACAGCAATACCGATCCCAGCTGGCACTGGGAAGAAATTCCCTACAAAGAGACAGAAGTATTAGAGTGGCGTGATCAATTCATCATAACTGCAGATGTAACGCCAACTGTTTTTCAACCTGTTTACTGCAATGTAAAAGTAGTAGGAACAATGCGCTACAAAGCTGTTCTTACAATAGATGGTGAAACATATTCTACTCCCTGCATAGAATCAAAATACAGAGGTTCGATCAGCCGGGATGTTCATCGAATCAGCTTGAAATGAAATACCAAACTATGGAAAACTAACAATTTATCGATTTGAGGAGGGGGAATAGAAATGAATAAGAGATATGTTTATGGAGTGATTGTGTTATGTTTGATATTTACGTCTTTGTTTTCACAAACAACATTCAGTTCAGACGTAGCAATCCAGAAATCTAACGAAATGGTGGATGAACATTGGAAAAACTATCAGAATGGCGTCAGCAGATATTATGGCTGGGTTTGGCTTAAGAATTATGCAGAGCAGCAATATATCGGTAATATTTCATTTCATGACGATTATTTGCAGGAATTAAAAAACAGAAACATGAAACAGATTCGGATGGATTGCACGATTTATTGTGCTAAAGTTCTCAAAGTAGGTATGGGTTCACAAGAATATTCTAAGCTTGTGGGTTTTCATGATGAGATATGGGCAGGCAAAGGTTTTGCTGGATGGAGTGTTGGTTATCTACTGGTAGATCGTTTTGGTTGGAAGGCTTATGCTTTCATTGAACCAGGAGCAAATTACTATCATCATTATATTAGTCATTTTAAAGATAAAAAGGAATACCCTGTTTGGAGACAACCTAACATCAAGATTGAAGATTATTTCATTTTAGGACAGGATGATGAGCAGATAGAAGAACTGCTGAGAAAACATAAATTCAGTTGGGGATTCAGTGAAGATGGAATTCATACCTGGATCACGAATTATACTGATCTTTTAGAATGTCATTGGGATGGTTCTCCAGCTGCTAAATACAATCCAAACAACTGGTTGCCGGATTTATTTGAAACCACCAGGTTTATAGAGTTCAAAGATTATGATGTTCATATTATAATTGTTCCCCCTACAAATTAAAAGGAGGTTTTAATGAGAATTATATTATCAGCTTTGATGTTTTTTTTGCTTTATTCAAATTTATTTGCAAAAGATTGGCAGGAAATAGGAGATTGTATTTATTATGCCGAATTTGAACTTTCCAAGAATTCAGAATACTCAGATTCCAGAGTAACAATTATCAAGATTGATCCAACTCAATATGATTTTGGAATTTATTGTGAAACTGAATATGGACCCAAACAAAGAAATGCTGAAGACTGGGTAATCAGTGTAATATCCGTAAATGTCTTTTACTGAAATAAACTTTTAGAAAAAGATTGCCCAAAAATAGATCGTTCTAATAATCCGAATTATAAAATGAAATTGGAGTAAGAAGTGATTTCAATCTATCCTCTCAGTAAATGCAAATTACTGTAGATTAAAAAGTAGGTTAAAGTCATGTATTTGATGAGCAGAAAAACATTCCAAATGATCTTTTGGAAAATAAAGGAGACGATATGAAAACATTAGTTAAAATTGTATTATTATTATGCGTGTTGATCACTGTGTCATGTGCCAAAGAGCATATGATCGTGTTAACTGAAGAATTCCCGCCTTATAATTTCACTTTAGATGGAGAAGTAGTTGGCCTTTCGACGGAGGTAATTACAGCGATTCTGTCTGAAGCAGGAATTTCTTATGAATTTCAAGTGCATCCCTGGAAAGAATCTTATGATACTGCCCTCAGTACCAAGAATTGTATGCTGTTCTCTACAAGCAGATTGGAAAGCAGAGAAGATCTTTTTAAATGGGTAGGAACAATTTCTCCTGCTGATTATTCAGTTTTTGCGCTGGCAGGAAAAGATATTGATCTCCCAACTCTAGAAAATTTGAAGGATTATAAGATAGGAATCACTCAGGGTGATGCACGGGAAGCTTACTTTCAATCAAAAGGATTTGTGGTTGGAAAGCAGTTGATCGTAGCTGAGAACAACGCAGCAAATCTGAAAAAGCTAATAAACAAAGAAATCGACCTATGGCCAATGCCGGATGCAGTTGCAAATTACACTGCACAGGACGCTGGTTATAAATCGGAAGAGATTATCGAAATTGCTTTCGCTCTGAAAGACCTTACTAAAGACGGTTATTATCTTGCTGTAAACAAAAGCACTCCCGATTCGATTGTAATGAAACTGCAAGCTGCTTTGGATAAACTGAAGGCAGATGGCACTTATGATAAGATCTTGAAAAAATGGGGAATCTAAATTTAGGATAGAAGAATTCAAAAAAACAAGGAGGATTGATTAATGAAAAAAGTCATATTGTTGTTAGTATTTGTATTTTTAGCAGGACAGGTTTTACTGGCAGTTGATTTCTATGGAAATGCCAGAATTGGTTATTGGTACGATATGCAGGACAAGGAATATAATGGAGTTGCAGATCGAACTGTTCTTCATTATGATCTGTTCAGCACCAGTAGATTTGGAGCAATTTTCGCAGGTGAAGCCTACAAAGGAAAGATCGAAGTATCCATGTGTCGATCAGGCGTAAACCTGAGACAAGTATGGGGTGAATACGATTTTGGAATGCTGAATGTTTTAGTTGGTCAATATTACACTGGTTTTTTTGATCTTCCCAACCAGGCTACTGCCATCGAATCTGCCAGCGAAAATATTATGATCGGTTATGGTCTTACTTATGATTCTCGTAATCCGATGATCAAACTATCTATGGA
>JAVCCD010000277.1 GCA_030765665.1 Candidatus Tenebribacter mawsonii
AAAAGGCTGAGAGTAAAACATCTGGTGAAATTGCTACAGCCATGATAAAAGAAAGCTACAATTATGCCATATATGAATTAATGTTCGCAGTAATAATTGGGTTTGTATATTTTGTGGCAATGATGTTTTTCGTTGGCAATATTGAACAATTTCTGCAAGGCAAATTCTGGGATTATTCTGTAAATTACCTGATTATGTTCTATGGATTCTCAACTTTTCTAGTTATTGCCCTCTTCTATTTTATTGGAAATCTTTACTTTATCGATCGCCTTATAGTTCCAAAAAAGATAAGAAATCAAAAAGTAACGGAAAGAGCAACTAGATATTTCATGGAATCAGGTGTTTATAACACCAAAGATCGAACCGGGATATTGATCTTTATTTCCATTATGGAGCATCGGGTTGAACTGTTGGCAGATAGTGGAATAAGTGAGAAAATCCCAAAAGAAAAATGGCAGAAGATTGTAGATAATATTATCAAAGGAATTAAGCAAAAAGAGGTTGCTGCTCATCTTACTGAATCTATAGATGAATGCGGAGATCTTCTGGCACAACACTTTCCAATACAAGCTGATGATAAGAATGAATTAACTGATAATATTGAAATCCTGGAGAAATAAGATGAAAAAGATAATAGTAATTTCAATCCTGCTAATTTTTGTAGCTAATGTTTTATTTTCTCTGGATGTTCCAAAATTAAAAAGTGCTGTTAATGACCATGCCAATATAATTGGTTCTAATGATGAAAGAAAATTGGAAGCTCTTTTGCGAGATGTAGAAGCAAAAACATCTTCACAGATTGCATTACTTACAATATCTTCATTACAGGGTGAAAATCTAGAAGATTATTCCATGAGAGTTGCACAGTCATGGAAACTTGGACAAAAAGAATTTGATAACGGTGTGCTATTACTAGTTGCATTCAATGAGAAGAAGATTCGCATCGAAGTTGGATACGGCCTCGAATCAATTATTACTGATGCAAAAAGTGGATTTATCATCAGAAATTATATTGTTCCCGGTTTTAAAAAAGGAGATTATGTTGGTGGAATAACAAATGGATTGCTGGCTATTAGTGGTCTTGTTACGCAAGAGTTTGAAATCACTGATGAACAGCTTGCCAAGTATAATCAGCAGCAAAAAGCAGGGAAGCGGAAACAGATTCCATTCGGTCTCATTGTTTTCTTGTTCATGTTTGTTTTTGGAGGACTGGGCAGAGGCAGAAGACGAGGCGGTTTGTTTACAGCTTTGTTCCTGGGAAGTATGCTAGGTGGTGGACGCAGTAGAGGCGGTAGCGGCTTTGGTGGATTCTCTGGCGGAGGTGGCGGCTTTGGTGGTGGCGGAGCTTCCGGCGGCTGGTAATTGATATACCTGTCTTTCTGAGAAATTATTTATGCTGATCTTACGAAGAATCTCAGGTTCTTAATTGAACTGGTTTACCGCTAAGTACGCTAAGACGCAAAATAAAGATTTATGGAATCTGTATGAAAAACAAGTTGAATAAAAAGAGACTACTAATTTGGTTGAGTGGTTTTATTGTTCTTGTTCTGATTGATCTTTTGGTTGAATTTCTTCTCTTACCTCTCATAGGTTTAGACAACACTACTAAAAATGATATTTACTTTCAAATTTGGTGGATTGTTGTCGGGATCTGGCTTATATTTGGATTGATCTTTTTGAAATACATCGGAAAGAGATCAGTGAAATGAGAGAATCACAGCTTCGGAGATGGTAACGCTTCTGGTGATTGGTAGAATTTAATTTCAACTACATGACTTATGCTGCGGAATATCCGCAGCATTTTTTATTTCAATAGTAAATATTTAATAACCGTTTTGTTTTATCCTTCCTGCTATTTAGTAACAACCTCCAAAGCGATTTCAATCATTTTAGAGAATCCTGTTTGTCTCTCTTCGCTGGTTGTTGCTTCTCCTCGAACTATTTGATCACTTACGGTAAGTATTGTAAGAGCATTCACACCAAATTTTGCAGCAATACTGTATAATGCAGTTGCTTCCATATCTATTGCCAATACTCCATATTTTGCCCAGATCTTCCAAAAGTTTGGATCATCAGAATAGAAAATATCAGACGAAAGTACATTCCCAACATGAACATTCATCTTCTTCTCTTTCACAACATTATAGGCTTTTAGCAATAAGTCAAAATTAGCGATTGCCGCAAAATCTGCTCCGCCAAAAACCAGTTTATTAGTTTGGGAATCAGTAGATGCCCCTTCAGCGAGAATAATATCTCTTAAATTGATCTCCGGTTTTATAGCACCACAACTTCCAATTCTTATCAGATTTTTCACACCGTAATCTTTTATCAGCTCAGTTGCATAGATCGATATGGAAGGAATTCCCATTCCAGTTCCCTGCACTGAAATTCTTTTACCTTTATAGGTTCCGGTGTAACCAAAAATATTGCGGACTTTATTGTAACATACTGCATCCTTCAGATAATTCTCTGCCACAAATTTTGCTCTTAACGGATCACCCGGTAAAAGAATTGTTTC
>JAVCCD010000248.1 GCA_030765665.1 Candidatus Tenebribacter mawsonii
AGTAGTGAGCAGGAAGCATTTCACCGTGAGTATACACATCAACGCCCGTTCCCTCAGTTTGCTTTAGGAGGTCTTCCATATCTTTAAGGTCATGCCCAGAAATAAGAATTCCAGGATTGGTTCCAACGCCTATATTAACTTCAGTGATTTCAGGATTTCCGTAAGCTGATGTGTTCGCACCATCCAATAGAGCCATAGCATCAACACCAAATTTACCACATTCTAGAACTAAACCAACCATTTCATCCACTGAAAGGGCATCGTTAACTGTAGAAACCAGAGCTTTTTCGATGAACATAACAATTTCTTTGTTTTCTTTTCCAAGATGGAAAGCGTGTTCGTAATAAGCAGCTATCCCTTTAAGACCGTAAACCAGGAGTTCACGGAGGGAGCGTACATCTTCATTTTCGGTAGTAAGAACACCAACCGTAGCGGATTTTTCGTCGATATTTTCTTCAGTTATTGTGAAGTTAGCAGCGTCATGATCTGCAAATTTTACTTCAACTTTGTACTCAGCAAGTTTTTCTTTCAGCATATCTCTGTATTTAATAGCCTCGAAAATCCTTTTAATAAATGCTTCTCGATCAAAATTTGCATTTGTAATTGTAGCAAAAAGTGATTGAACAAGAAAGTTATCCAGCACACCGCATTCAGCTACATATTCCTTTCTGGTTTTAAGTTCAATATTACTTCTGTAAATTGAAATACCTTTAAGTGCATAGATCAAAAGATCTTGTAAATTTGCTACATCACCTTCTTTCCCGCATACACCCTTTACTGTGCAGCCTTTGTTGCCTGCTGTTTCCTGGCATTGATAACAAAACATACTCATAATAATTCTCCTTTTTTTTGAGTTTCAATATTGTATTTTCTCGCTACTTATAACTTAACTATTTCAGACTTATAGTTATTGGGGTTGCATTCCCAATGTTATCACTTACTGGACAACGTTCTTCTACCTCTTTTACCCATTTCTTAAGAGTTTCACTGTCCATCTCCGTGTTAAGTTTAATCTTTGCATGGATAAATTGATATCCAGTACGTTCATCAGATGGCTTACCCATAAACTTAGCTGGATTTAATCCACCTTCAATATCAATTTCCATTCCATTAAAATCAAATCCCATCTCCCGTGCCACAATATGACCAACAACATTTAAACATCCGGAAAGTGCTCCCAAAAGGTATTCTACTGGATTTGCTCCAAGGTTTTCCCCACCTAACATTTTGGGTTCATCAATAACCATTTTGAAATCTCTAGCAGTTACAACTGTTTTTGTTGGACTTTCACTTTTCGCTTTAATTTTAAAATTCATCAATTTCATTATAATCTCCTTTGCTTGTTTTTGATTAATAATCTATTCCGGCAGCTTTAACATTAACAGGATCAAATGCATGGCAAGGTGTTACACCGTAAACCATTTTACATTTGGGGCATTTGTCTTCGAAATTTTCCATTTCAAAAGTTTCCTCACACTCAACACATTTAATTTCCAAAGGCATTGGCATTGGTTGTGGGCTGAATCCCATCTGCCTAACTTTATCTACTACCTGTTTACCATTTTCAAAACTTCCTGCACATCCATCATGCATAATTATCTCCTTAGTTTCAAGGTCAGGTCAAGATCGAGATTAAGGTCAAGATCGAGACCGAGATCAAGACTTTCATTTTGAAACATTCTATTTATTATTTAACGTTTTTATGATTTTATTTAAAGCTTCTGTTCTATATATACTCTCTTTCCAAATTGACATATCTTGAAATCTCGTATTCATAATGACTTCTTAACCTTGAACTTGACCTTGATCTTAGCTTATCTTCTCAATAATCTCACCACTTCTTAGTTTTGTGCGGTAAGCCGATAATGTTTTATCCAATTTTTCCAATTCATTTAAGATTTCTCTTTCTTGATCAGTAGTTTCAATAATTTTATGAATTCCACCGTTTTTAATTACAATTCGTTTATTTCCCATCAACGCCAAGATTGGATCATGTGTAGCCATCAATACAATCTTATCTTCTGAGATTAATAGTTTTAATGCTCTTTTTCTATCAATTCCTGCATTCTCAATTTCATCTATCAAGATAATTGGAGATTTGCTCAAGATTGCCGTATCAGCGATCATCAATGCACGACTTTGCCCTCCACTCAAGCTAGTGATCGGAGTATCCGGAGAGAATTTTTCTCCGGCAAGGTCATTAGCTTTATCAATAATTCTTTTGATAATAATTTCTTTGTTTTCCACCAAACGGCTTTCAGCATGGAGCTCTACAAATTCAAATACCGATAGATCCATTACAAAATTCATATTTTGAGAAAGCTGCGCTACAAGTTTATCGGAAGATGAAAAGCGCCATTTTTTATCGGGAATATCATTGTTAATGAGAATTTTTCGAGAAGTGGGAGTATCGTTCTGTGCAACCCATTCGATATCACCTAATAATCTACTTTTCCCGGAACCTGTGGGTCCCACAATAGAAATGATCTCACCTTGATGAATTTCAAGTTTTTCAAAATCTTCCTTGTTCCCTGATTTATCTGTTCCCTGTAAAATTGTTACGGTCTTCACGATATCTTCATCTTTTCCCAGGAAGGCAATCATCTGTTCGATAAATTCACCGATCTGAAACATCAAGTTATCAACATCAATGGCTCTATCTTCGATTTCATCTTCATCAAGAGCTGCGAAATATTCCGGAAGTGTTAGCTCTTCTTTGCCTTCTATTTCCAAGCCATTATCATTAAAAAAAGCACTAAGAAATGGAAACTCACTAAGAAGTTCAGATATTTTTTTTATTTCAAGATTCTTCATGTTCTTCCTCTTAGTCTTCCATTTTCATTTTACGAACGTTGCCCATTTGATAACTCTCACCAATTCTAGTTTCACCCAGACAATAAGAGCAGAGTGCAGCAGGCATCGGAAAACGTAGTTCTTTTCCTTTCAATGTTTCAATATTCAAAGATTCATCGTATAGCAGTGTACTCAATTCAAAACTTCCCTGACCTGTAAGTCCGTTTATGTGCATAATTGCAGCAGCCGGATTCACAGTATTCACACGACTGGCAAATACTTCGCGCTCAGCCTGAGAAACAATATCACCTTTGGTAATAACCACTATATCAGCAGATTTAAGCATGGGACCGATCTTTTTGGGAGTATTGATTCCACTTAAATTATCTATAACACAAACCGCTTTGATTCCTTTGATGTAGGGTGAACAGCGATTGCATAATCCTGCCGATTCACTGATGAGAATATCAAATTTATTATCAACTCCCCACTTGGTGATCTCTTCCACATTACTCACAAAATAATGATCGGGGCAAAGTGCACCAGAGAGTCCTTTCTTCACTGGAATTCCGGCTTTTTCATACAAAATGTCATCATCAGTGTAAAGACAGTCGAACTTAGCTACAGCTACTTTAAATCCTCGTTTCTTTAAAGAATCTATCGTCTTTAATATTACTGAAGTTTTCCCTGATGAAGGGGGACCTGATACTGTTACAAGATTCATATAATATCCTTTTTTATTACCCAATTGCTTCGTTAAACAGCTTTTCACAATGTTTGATCAATTTGCTGATATCATGACTGTATATATAATCCCAGCCCAACCACATGAATTTGTTCTCATCTGGAATATTGTTATCAAGATCAGGATGAACGCTTGGGAAAAGTCCGCTATGAGATAGAATCTTTCCCACTTCTACAGAAGCGAAGAAATCTATGACAGGTTGCAGTTTCTCTATTTTTTCCTTTTTGGAAAGCATGAAGATCGGGCTTATAATTGCACCGTCTTCCGGCCAGATAGCAGCCATCGGTCCGCCATCTTTTACCATCTTTGTGAAGAAGTAAGGCATGATAGTTACTATAGGTTTATTCTCTTTTTTGCGATCACTTTTCACCATCTGAGACGGATGCATGGATTCTAGTAAACTACGACCCAATTTCTTTACACCTTCATCACCATAATGTTTATGAATGTTTAGTAGAATTCCATTGAAAAGATCAAAATCTCCAACAGGAAGAGAAACACGTTTCTCGAATTCCGGTTTCAAAATATCTTTCCAACTATGGGGAACTTCTCTTCCATCCAATTCTTTTGTATTGATCAGAAAAACAGCGGGAACTACACCGATCATGGCGTAATGACCTTTTGGATCTTTTAAGTTTATCTCATCAAAAAGAGTATTGAATTTTTCCAATTTAGTTGTATCTTCAAAAACACCTTGTCTTTTGAATTTTCCAATCATCTCTTCATCGAAGAACATATCGAATCCGGCAGAGATGAAAAGGTCAGGAAGATCTTTTGCATCTTTCACACCTTTGATGTTATTCTCTACCCAATCCAAACCCATAGATGCAGCTTTAAGCTCATGATTAATAATAACATTATGAGAAGCAGAATACTCTTTTTTAAAATTATTAAATTGCTCTAAAAGTGGAATCCGAACCGGACAAGGTAGCAAACCTACAATATTCAAAGCTTCAGCATCATCTACTTTTGTGGTAGCAGCCAAAGTAGCATCAATATTAGTATCTTTTTGTTCAATTGCTTCAATAAGCAGATTGGAGAAGATCTTAAGATCAAGTTGTTTAAGCATTAATGCCATTTTCAGAGAAATAGATTTTGCAAATTTAGCCCGCTGTTTCGGATCATCCATTTGAGAAAATCCGTTGGATGTGAAAACCGGAATTGTTTCCGGAAATTTTTCTACTATCTCCAGTAGAGTTGAATTTTCATCGATATATTTCATAATTATTTTCCTTAGTTACTATCTGACCTTGCGAGTTTTCATCTTTGCGACTTCAGTCGAAGTAATCTATACTGTTGAAAGAACAGAAAGAAATGATTGCTGCGTCGAAACACTCCTCGCAATGACTTTAAACCATTATAGTCTTTGATGTCGGTTTTGGAAGTTTCATAACTAACACACGCACATCTTTTTCAGTCTCATTATAGATGCAATGCACAATATCCTTTGGGCTTTCCACAATATCATCTTTCTTAACTACTATCTTCTCTTCTCCAACCATAATCGTGGGAGTTCCTTCTAAAATATAGAAAGCTACATCCACAGGTGTAATATGTGCCTTTAAGCTCTCACCTGCCTTTAAGTGAAGGTGCATGATCAATGCGGGATCTTTATCGTAGAGTTTATAAGCATTAATACCGTGTGGTGTTTCTGCAACTTCCAAATCTTTGTAATTTCTAATTTCCATAGTTCTCTCCTTTTTAAGAGTCGGCTTGCGAAGTGTTGGCTTTTCGAAGAAAAACAATCACTCCTCATTCAACATCTCCAGCAAACGATCTCCTGTTATTAACTTCCGAATGTGTCCCGAATGTTTTCGGGATTCTTCGGAATGTTTATTTTAAACAATCGGAAGTTCAGCAAGCTAAGATGAATGTATAGAGAACGTTTCACTGCGTTAAGCCAACTCTTAGCTGAACATTCTGATGTTTTTTATCTTTTAAGAAAATTCGGATAATTTCATTTTGCTAAATGTTTCATAAATATCCTGTGATATCCGATTTAATTCATTATCAAAAATACAGGATTTAAAAACACAATGATTCTTGCCGAGAGGACAATCGCCCAGTATTATTTCACCATCGATAATCTCATATATTTCCAGGAATGTGATGTCCTCAGCTGGTTTGTTAAGTTCAAAACCACCTGCAGGACCACGCAATGATCTTACCAAATTTGCTTTACCAAGTTTTTGAAAAACTTTGGCCAAATGTGTTTGAGAAGCGTTTAATTCTTCAGCTAATACTTTCACATTTATCCGTGAAGGCTGATTTTTAGCAATAAACACAAGACCATGTAGAGCCAATGAAGCAGCTTCTGAAATATTTATCAAATTCGACATATCAACCCCCTTTTGCTATTTAGGTACTTAAATTCCTAAATAAGCTTATTCCGTCAAGATTTTTGTTTTATTTTTCTTAAATAATTCTATTTGTAATGTACAAGTTTATCTTGTCAGTATTTCATTTTTATTGTAATTTTTTATAACCAACTATTCTAAAACACAAATTCCATTAAAAAAGAAATTTTATTTGAACTGATCTTTTCGCCGAATTCAGAATTTTCTTCTCCGAACATTGAGTTATACTTAAGTTTCAGATTCAAATTTTCAAAGCGAGAATAATTAAACTCTCCACCTATCATCCGGCTGTTGTCATTTAAATTGTATAAAACAAAAATAGAAGGAGTAAAATACAAAATATCAAATGGTTCGGGATGTGATAATTTTGTATAAATGTAATCTCTCATTAAATACTGGGAATTGAAATTTTCTATTTGGTAATTCTTAATAATTGGTAATAAAGCAGGATTCTCTGATAAGGCTGAGTCAACTGCATCAAAGAAATTGCTCATCTGTTTTTCATCCAATCCAGAATCATTATGCAGATATTCCAAAATAACAGTTGTATTTGTTTCAAGCAAAATTCTTGTTCCGAATAAATAGTCATGTGAATCTTCTGTTATTGATTCAACTATAAAATCGGAATTAAAACTGTTTTTTACAACTTCTTTTTCAAAGACAAATTCTGCGTGAATTTCCCAATTTGGTAATATATTGCGAGAAAAATCTGTTCCGAACTTTTTGAATGTATCATCTTTCATAAACAGATAAAAATCTAGGTCAGTATCTTTGATGAGAAAATAGCTGTTCAGTATAAAATTGAAACTTTCTTCAGGTTGAAAATCTTCATTTAATTCTTTAGTAACAGGAATAATTACCGGACTGATTGAAAAATTCTGCAAAATACCGGATAGGCTTTTCACATAACTCAGCTTGAACATCCAAAAACCTTCCAGTCCTGCATCGACGTCGTTTATATCTTTCTGACGTCCCACAAAAGACACCGGATTCCAAATATATCCTTTTCCCCATTTAACTGATTTTTTCCCAACCTGAAAATCAAAATTTGTTGAAAGAGTTGTATTCAGGAAGGCTTCATAAGTGCTGAAGTTATTCTCAAAATCATCATTTGAAGTGTAAGATAATTTATCTTTTAAATCCAAAGAAAATTTAAAGTTAGATATTTCATAACTTCCACGCAGTTGAAGCGAAGCAAAATATGAGTCCAGAAATTCTTTATCTTCTTTGTTCAAAAAGGATAGTCTGTATAAACCTGATGAATTATTCAAGTCGGAAATATCCGATTGTAATTGAAAAGTTCCTACATACTCATAAGATTTCTTTTCAAATTCTTCAAAATCGAAGGAATAATCCTGGGCTGAGAGATGTGATATTAAAATCAGAAATACGCAGATAATTAATTGATTATACCTTCTCAAAGCGAACTCCTATTATTTGTCTTTTTGAAATCAAATCCTTGCATGAAGTTGAAGAACGGGATCTTCGCAATAGTTGGAAATCGAAGTTCAACCATTGCGAAGGTCTAATAAAAAGAATCTCTCTGTTTGTAACCATTCGCAAGGTTTTTATTTTCTCAAATCCTTTATTTTATCCATATAATTAAGTGTAAAAACTTCATCATCAATTTTGCGCGGTGCTATATTTGCATAAATCATCACTGCTTTATATCCTTGATGAAGAGGACTGTCGGTTTCCAAAACTGAAGGGCGTATAATACCGTTTCCAAAATCTTTGATCTCTTTGAAATGAAGAGTTTTTATAAGCATTCCGCTGGCAGTATAGCATTCCATTTTTGTTGGAGTTTTGTATTTTATATCCACCCACATTTTTAGTTGATCATATGCAACATTAAAAGTTTTTGCTTTCAGAGTCAGTAATTTCTCGGTATTATCGTCGCTCATTTCAATTACATCGTATTCCGCTGTATAATCCAATTGCATAATATCCGAGTTGTTAAAAATACCACCGATAACAGATTGCAAACTGGTTATCCTCATCGGTTTTCCCACATTGGGAATATAGAGCCACATATTTTCATCCAATCGCAATGTAGAACGTCCGACCTCGGTTTTTGGGGCCAGAAATGTCGTCACCATTTTATCATTTCCCTTTTTTAAGGCATAAAGAACAAACTCTTTTTCTGTTCCGTTCGGTTCGATATTGATGATCTTCCGTAAAGATTCAAATGATTCCGGTGAAAGATTTCTATCGATTTCTTTAAGAAGCTTGTTTCCTGTTTCAATCGGTTCTTCTGCAAATAATAAACTGAAACTGCTCATTATTAATGCTACTATCATCACTGTATGTATTCTTTTCATTTTTCCTCCTAATTTTGTCTAAGTGCTTCAATCGGTTCAAGTTTAGAAGCTTTAAAAGCAGGTTCCAAAACTGCAACAATTGCCACCAAGATTACAATTAATGCCGTCATCACAATTTGTGAAAATGATACCTCCGGTTGCAGAAGAATATTGCTGTTTCTTCCGAATGCGACTGTAATATTGGAAATATTTACAATAAATATCGCTATAAGACTTGCCACAACTCCGATAACAGAGCCAAAAACTCCAAGGAATAAACCTTCAAAAAGAAACATCAATCTGATTTTGGAAGGAAGAGTTCCCATCGCCGAAATTGCACCGATTTCTTTTGTGCGTTCATAAACTGCCATTATCATCACATTCATTATACTCACTAAAACAATGCCGATCAGAATTATTTTTATGAACATTGACATCATATCTATCATTTTTGCAATATTGTAAAATGGTGAAAGTTTTTCCCAAGTGTGGATTTCAAAAAAGGGCTGATCTTTCTTGTTCTTGATAGCTGCCAGTTTTTCATTTAGGATGGAATTCACTTTTTCCAGATCGTTGAAATTCTTTAATCTAATTGCTACTTCACTAATTTCCGTTTCATTCATTCGCAGAATAGATTTTGCATCATCAAAATGAATGTATCCGTATTTTCCTGTAGGACCCACAACGCTTTCCATAATTCCCGAAATTTTGAGCGGTTGTCCGTTTACAGAACCATCTGCATTTGTTGCTACTAATACAATGTCATCACCGATTTTGGAGTCAAAACCCTTTGTGATCATCTCAGGCAGCAAGATTTCACCTTTCTTTAAAAACTCACCTTTCAACAATCTTTCTTCGAGAAGCGGAGCAACTTTGGTTTCCTTGGCAGGGATTATTGCAGAAAATTTAGCGCTTGTAGATTCCAGATAATTACTCACCATTCCACCGAGTAAAATCCGATAAGTATAGCTTTCAATTTCAGGAATTTCATCTAATATCTTTTCCATTTCTTTGATTTGTTTTGCTTTTATAGTTTTGTCCAACGGCAGGTTATCGAGTGAGCTTACGTAGCCTTTTGCGTGAATTTGAATGTGACCCAACATTGAATCGGTTATCTCACTTATCATAAAATTCTTGAATGAACCGGCTGTGGCTGAAAATAGCAGAACAGCTAAAACACCGAATGCTACTATTCCCATGGTGAGGAAACTTCTTCTTTTCTGGCGATACAAATTTCTGAAAGCAATTTTAATTATATTATTCATCAGTTATTCCTCTCTTCACGATTTACAAGAACTCCGTCTTCTATTGTATAAGTAATATCAACTTCCTTCACGATTTTTGGATCATGTGTGGAAAAGATAAAGGTTGTACCGATTTCACGACTCAATCTTTTCATCAAACTCATTACTTTGTAAGCAGATTCGTGATCAAGATTTGCGGTTGGTTCATCTGCCAGAACTATTTTAGGATCTGTTGTAAGTGATCTGGCAATTGCTACTCGCTGTTTTTGCCCACCTGAAATTTGATTTATTAATTTATCTTTTTGATCTAACATTCCTACTGCATCCAGCAACGAAAGAACCTTTTCTTTTCGCTCTTTTGGTGGAATTGATTTCACCATTATCAAAGGATATTCCACATTCTCATAAACTGTAAGAACGGGTATCAAGTTGAAATTCTGGAAAATAAATCCCAAATGTTCACCTCTGAATTTTGCTCGTTCCACATAATTCAATTTGGAAATATCAGTTCCAATTACTTTCAAAGTTCCCGATGTTGGTTTATCCAATACTCCGAAAAGATTCAGCATTGTTGTCTTACCACTACCAGAGGGGCCGATAAATGATATAGATTGGGATTTGGAAATTTCAACTGATACATTATTTAAAGCTTTAATTTCCACTTCTCCCATTTTATATATTTTTGATATTCCTTGGCACGATATTAAGGACATAAATCCTCCTGTTTTTACTTTATTTAGACTTTCAATAATATAGACAAATATCTGCGGAAAGACTGCAATATTTTTTTGATTAATATTTAGTATGCACAATGCTCCTTGCTTTTTTCAACCGGAACGAGTTTTTTTTGTTATTTCCTTTTTAAAAAATCAAAAATCATACCTCACTTTCATATAAACCATATCGTTTTCATCGTATTGTCCGAAGTTGCCATCTTTGCCGATAAAGACGTCTGCTCCAAGCAGAACATTGAAGCCATCGGAAAGATCGTAGTTTAGTTTCGGACGAAGCAGCGCATCTTCATTATTTATTCCGAAATATGAAAACAAACTCAGTTCCATTGTCTCGTTCAGAAATGTTTTGGAAGCTAAGAAAGTGGATGTTGAAGTGAATTCATCATATTTAAGATCGTCTTCATAATCCAAAATATATTCCTGAATAAATTGGAAGCTGACATTCACGCCAAACCAATTGTGATCGTAACCGACAAGATAATGAAGATAATCTTTTTCTTTGATACCGTTTACGGAAAAATCCTCGGCAGAAAAGCGTTTATCAAAATAACAGGCAGTCTCTCCACGAATTACGGCACCGAAAAGATTCAGCATTGTAGTCTTGCCGCTACCGGATGGTCCGATAAATGATATAAATTGGGATTTGGAAATTTCAACTGAAACATTATTTAAAGCTTTAATTTCCACTTCACCCATTTTATATATTTCTGATATTCCATCGCATGAAATTAACGACATGTATTCCTCCTACAAAAATTTGATTAAACAATTATCTATAGCTTAACTTTTAATCTTGTGATGTCAAAATTTTACAAGTTTTAAGTAAAAGATTGACTTACATATTTATTGATTTTGTTTAGCTTTATTATATTGAAAAAAATTAAGATTGTTAAAAGAAAGAGAGATTATGAAAGAATTGAGCAAATGCTGTGTATGTTGTTCCACCGACTGCAAAGCATATAAAACTGAATGCGATGGCTGTAATGAACTAGCAGGAAAAGTAGCCTGGGCTAAGTTTTATGACAAAGTTCTTTGTCCTATTTATGAATGTACTGTACAAAGGAATTTTTCTTCTTGTAAAGAATGTGGAAAAGCTCCATGTGAAATCTGGATATCGACTAGAAACCCGGATTTTACAGATGAAGAATTTCAGGCAGATATTGATTCACGATTGAAGAATTTTGAGGAATAAGTTGATTTAGAAACTAAAACTTGTATCATTCTGAATTATAATACAAACGAAACAAATATGAAACCGAATTAAAAAGATATCGTCAAATAACTCCTGAGTAAATCTCCATATCCTGAAACATCATCATATTCATCATAATTTTCCTGACGATCAAAGTAGTTATAATTCAAACCAAACCTTAAAGTACGATAAATAGGAAAATCAACACCGGATTCGATGATCCATATTCGTTCACTAGCAGCCAATCCTGCCACATTGGACAAACTGAAATATCTGCTTGAAATGGACATCCTAATTAAATCATTGCGTCCAAATTTCAGGTAAGATAAAATTGAGTAACCGGGTCCTAAATTGTAATCTCTATTTTCTTCATTATATCTTGAATCCATAGCTCCCAGTAAAATACCATGAACTTGAAAGCCAGCATTGAGATGAATCTTTTCAGTTAGTACCGATTTAATCTCTACTCCCGGACCGATCGAGCTGCTTGAAAGCCTGATGATGTCATTATTTGTGTAATAGAAATTTTGAAAAGCTCCTGCTAAAATAGAGTAAGATTCCTGGTTAATTTCCCGCCCAATCAAATGTCCCAATAAAATTATGGAAGATACGGTTTCTCCTTTATAAAGACTTATATCTATTGCAGCCTTAAAATAATCAAAAGGTTTCCTGATCTTTTTGTCCTGAAACATTTTATTGTATTCCAATTGAAATCCTGCAAATATATTTGCATCCATTTTTTCTATTTGATCGGACATAAAGTTATTATTACCTCCAAAAGAAAAAGTATATTGGATCTGGGAATTTTCCCGTTTAGGAGAAGAATAATCTAAATGCCGATTTAAACTATTCATTGGACAAAGTAATGTTGTGATGAATTCATTTACTACTTTTTTTGTTCCAGTAACATTATCATTATAAAAATGATTCGATAAACGATACAGAACTTCACCTAAAGCAATACCGCCGAAAGTTGTTGTAATCATATCATTTATGGAAGGATAGTGATTTTCCATAAAAGATTCCCATAGCAAACTTCCGCCTAAAACATATGCAGAAGACTCTAAAAAACTTAGATTATTGGAACGTGCAGCTGTGAAATAGATAGAACCTGAATAAGGATGTGCGATCTGGTTCATGGCAAATCCGCCGTGATCCCATTCAAAACCATTTTGGAAATTTGCTTCAATAGAATTAAATCCAATTACAGCCCAATATTCTTTCGCCACATATCGGTCATAACCCCATAAACCAACAATAAAACCGATATTCTCAATTGCAGATATAGTATAATTCTTCTTTCCCTGATTCTTCTCAGTTGCTGCAGACACTATAAAATCCGATTTTTGCGAGGTGTTTTCAGAAATTCTTGGTTCACCCAATAGTAAAGATGGAAATAGCATTATGATAAATAATATTTTCTTCATCCGATTCTTCCTAAAATTATTAATATGAGTTCTGCATAAAAGTGTTTATGTCTTCCTGACGAATCTTGC
>JAVCCD010000125.1 GCA_030765665.1 Candidatus Tenebribacter mawsonii
AAATAAAGGCAATTGTGATGAGAGGTACAATTTTATAAGCAATATAGAATTCGGGCTTTTGTGCAAAAACGAGCAATATTTCTCTTGAAAACAGTGAGATTCCCAAAGCACCAAAAACCAAAATCATTGAAAAATATTTAAAGACCTTTTGGAAGAATTTTCCAGCATCTGGAGAATCCTGCATTTTATAAGCAATTGGTAAGAAACCAAGTGCAAAAGCCTGAACAACAAAAACATTAAGAACACCGGAGATCTTATAGCCAAGAGAATAAATTCCTACTTGCGAATAATCTAATAAGTATTTAATAATATATCTATCACCAATTGCCAACAATTGAACCGAAATTGCACTGAAAATTAAAGGGATACTATAACCCAGCATCTCTTTAATTAAACTGAAATCAAATTTATAATGGAAATTTTTTAACAAAATTGGGATTGTGCAAAACATCTGGATAGCATTAGCTATTAATTGACTATAAAAGATTCCGATCACACCAATTTCAGCATAAACTAAGAAATAAATATTTAATAGTAGAACAATAAATAATTTTACTGCAAAAAAAGAGGAATAGACAATTGGTTTTCCTTGAAATCTAAACAGGTTCATCGGGATTTGATTGATCATTTCCAAACCAATTATTGCAAAAATAACCGTAAAGAAATGAGAATATTCTACACTTGAGAAAAAGACCTGAGACAACCAAAATTTAAGAGGAGAGAAAATAACATTAACTATAATTGCTGTAATAAGCAGTATCACATACGAATTGAAAAGGATATTACCTTGTTCTTTTTTATCATCAGTTTCTGCACTCCATCGCATCATAGAAGAAACAATTCGCAGACCCAACACCATTGTAAGAAACATTGAAGTTGTTTCCAATATTGTAAATCTACCATAGTCCAGAAGTGATAATTTGGCTGTATATAATGGTAATAACAACAATCCAATAATTTTAGTAGATAGGTTTCCAATACTGTAAATAAAAGTATGTTTTGCTGTATCTTTAAGTTTACTCAGCATAATTAACCTTAATAATATAATTTTCCATTGGATTTCGTTTTATCATGTTTTTGCCATGCTTAGCTTTTTCTATATTTGGAAAGTTTTTACCATAGCCAAAAACTACTCCTGCTCGTATTTTGTATTGTTTTGGAATTTGTAAAAAATTGCGTAAAAAATATTCAAAGCTATTTGGGTTAATCGAATGTAAGTTAAATTTCTTTTTAAACTCCTTAAATATTTTCTGCAAAATACTTAAATTCTTTTCTTTTTTATAGTGTTGTTCCGATAAATTCACAATGCAACTATCAATTCCAATATCTTTAGCTAATAACACCATATTTTGTATCGCTAAGCCAGTATCAAGATCTGACATCATTTGTGCAGGTGATTTTTTTTTATATATTTGAGCACTAAGAGGAATAGACATATCGCAAAGAACTAAGATAAAATGCGAAACACCTCTGAAGAATGGTTTAAATTTTAAAACTTCAGTTAGAACATTTTCCTTTTCTAAGATTACAAATCGGAGTTCTTGATTGTTACAGCCAGTGGGAGCCCATATTCCTGCTTCAATGATCTTATTCATATCATTAAGAGATATTTTCTTTCCTGAAAAGACTCTGATACTTCGACGTTCCTTTATTAATTTTGATATCATTTAAGTTCCTTCTTAATATCATTTACAATCATGTCAATACTACTCTCAATCTCTCTTTCAATTTCATTTTGTTTTTTCTGCATTGATTCTTTATTAAACCACGCCCTATGTTCGTAATATTGCTCAATTAATTTCATTGATTCTGTAATATTAGTTGTACGACAATCGATTATTAAAAATTTATCAAGATAAAGCTTCATAATATCTTCATACTTAACATGCCATGAAAGCGAAACAGTTGGAATGCTCATCTTTAATGCAGAAGCTAAGGAGTGATATCTGCTAGTAATATAAAAACTTAGTTGACCAATTATAGCTCTTGTTTGCTTGTAAGTGAGATTTACATCATCCAACAAAAAAACATTTTCTTTTTCTGAAAGTTCATTGAATACTTTTCTGGTCAATGCTAAATCACAGGTTTTAAGATCCTTACCATTCCCAATAGAATGAGGTATTAGTAAAATTGATTGCTGAGCATTTCTATATTTTAAAATAATTTGTTTACACAATTTAACATGATTCTCACCAGCTGTCATATTAGATGTATTTGCAATATTTCTTATAACCACACTTGGTGATATTCCTATTAAATCATTAGTCCTAATTCCTAAGTTTGTAATGTAATTATTTGCCCACTTTGTTTCGGAGGGTTCTAAAGCTAACGAAACATCCGGAAAAGAATATATTGGAATATTTAATTTGAGCTGTTTAACAATGCTCAAATTCTGATCACCCCTAACCAGAAGAAAAGGTAATCTGTTGAGATTGCTTTTTATGACACCAGAATATATTTTGTTTTGAAAAGGACCATAAGACTTAGTAAATTTATAATATTTTTTATTAAATTTCTTAGATAAATTTTGTGTATGAAGAGTATTTATTAGGTTCTTCCATTTAATTAAAGCTGGCAGATTTCCAATAAACTCAATACCAGATAGATCAATAATCACATCCTGAATTTTAATTAATTGTCTATATTTCCTAAGTTCTTTTAATTTTCGTAATTTGAAAAAAGATAAAAATGTAATGCGTGGCATAAGAATTATTTTAAAATCATGATCCGCAGCAAATTGTTTATCTTGTTGATAAAAAATAGAAGTTGAAACTGTTACGGTTATTTCTATTTCTATTCTCTCCTTTAATTTATCAATGAAAGGGAGTAATATTCCTTGAGCACCATAATTATGGTGAAAATACGCTAGATCTGTTAATAATATTTTCATGCTTCTTCTAATTCTTTATATAATCTAATTAACTCTTTACTGCTTTGTTGCCAATTGTATTTATTTAATACAGCCTTATGTCCCGATTCTCCAAGCTTTTTTCTTAATTTATCATCCTGAAATAAACATAAAATTTTTTCACTTAATTCTAAATGATTGTGATCCGTATAAACAATGCCACCTTGCATATCATTTAATATACGCTCTAGAGATCTACAATCTGAGCTAATTATTGGCTTCTTCATAAAAGCATATTGGAAAATCTTATTTGGAGATGAGCAATCAGTTTGCTCTGATCGTAAATGAGAAATGATAGCAATATCACTTTCATTTAAAATTTCCATCATATCTTCATAAGTTTTCCATCCTAAAAAGATTACATTTTGTTCTAAGTTTTGTTCAATTACAAAATTCTTTAGTTCTCTTTCATAACTGCCACTTCCAACAATATTAAATAAAATGTTTGGTAATTCTTTTTTTACTTCTAAAAGTGCTTTTAAAACAATTTGCAATCCTCTGTGAATATTTATTCCGCCTGCGTAAAATATTGTTGGACGTTTGTTATTGATACTATTGTTTTCATAAGTTAAGTTCTCTAGACTTATTGTATTTGGTAAGATATATATCTTGTTTTCATCCGGAATTGATTGAGATATTCTCTCTTTCATCTCCTCCACAACAGTAATTATTTTAACTGCCTTAACAACAGATTCTTTTTCATATTTCTGCCATTTTAGATTAGAAGAGAATATTTTTCCCAAGATTGTGTTTGTATGAATAGCAATTTTCATTGCAGCTGGCCAGTTCTCATGCAGATCAAGTACAAATGGGATTTTATATTTTACAGAAAACTCCTTTGCAACTTTTGCCAGTGGAAGATCATGTAGATGAATAGCATTAAATTCATATTTGTTGAAAACAATTGTTAAGAATTTTCTCCAGAAATTAAAATAAAATGGAAATCTTAAACATCCTACACTAGATTTATATACGAAACTCGACATTTTTTTTTTAACTACAATTGCACCATTCCAGTCAACTAATTCATTTTCAGAAACAATTGAAGAACAAGCTAACACTATTTGATGTCCAACAGCAAGTAGAGATTTTATCTCCTTCTCAACTCGAACATCAGGTGGAAATGAATTTTCTAAAATCATTAATATCTTCATTAAACTTCTGCCTTAACTACAAAATAGATACCAAGTGCTGCAAATACAATATTCGGAAGCCAGGCCGCAACTAATGGAGAGAGAACTTCATTATAACCCAAACTCTGACAAATCCTCAGAGTTGATAAATACAAAAAACATACTAGTAACCCCATCCCAAAGAGCAATCCTCTTCCTTTGCTACGGGAAGAAGTAGAAACTAAAGGTACGCTGAATAGTAAAATAATAAGATTAGCAAACGGAAATGATACTTTTAAATTTAGTTCCACAAGTTCCCGTGTGTATTTCTCGCCCACTTTCTTAAGTCTCTTAATATATTCTCTTAATTCAAAAAAATTCATCGATATTGGCTTCTTTGCACTTTTAATAAAATCGAGTGGAGTTACATCAACACCTTCAATAATTTTATCCTCGAAATGCTCCATTTCGATTAGTGCCCCATCATCAAAATTTCTAATATAGCAGTTATGAAAAATCCACTCCTCTTCTTCCCAAGATGCACTGGTAGCTGTTATCTTACGATTAATATTCCCAGTCTCCGGATGAAAAGTTGTAATATCAATTGTTTTAAGATCATTTCTATAACCATCAAAAAAACCAATATAATACAGGTTTTTGTCACTTCCTAAATAGTGGATATGTGATCTCATTTTTTTATCTTCAATTTTCTGATGTTTAATCTTTTCTTTATAGATGTAATTTCTATATTCCTCTGCTTTGGGTAAAACAAGATCTCCCATAAACATTATAAAAATACTGAATATTAACCCAAACCAGATAAGTGGAGACACCATTCTTAGTATGCTGATTCCTGCACCCCTAATCGCTACTGATTCACTATATTTCGAGAGATTATTCATTAGAAAAAGACCGGA
>JAVCCD010000203.1 GCA_030765665.1 Candidatus Tenebribacter mawsonii
AACAGCATATATGCAATAGCATTCCGGTTATGCATAAATCTTGCCAACGGTCTTTACGAACTTTCCCTTTATTAAACCACAACTCATCCAACAGAAATTTTGCACTTTCCTGGTATTCAATTGTTGTGTGATGGATCCCGATATTTCTCAGATCTAACAGAGTATAATGAGTAGAAATCCATTTAGGTGAGTACCAACCATTTCCCCATTGTCCGGTTGAGTTGTCTCTCTTTTGTAAATAGGTTTTTCCCCAACCTTCGGATGAAATGCGTTTTTGCAAGATTTCTAATTCATTTGCTTTTGTAGTTAAAAGATCGCGTTTGGCTTGAAATTGAATCGCTGTATCACCGGAGAGTAACCATGAAATTATTTTATTCATTTCTTTATCCTTTATTGATAAGTTACAGACTAAACAAGAATTTCACAATGCGTCTTTGCAAGTATTTTATTGCTAGTTTCTTTTTTTCTAGCCACATCATATGTTCTTATGTGCATAAATGAAATGATGTTTATAATTATTTACAAAACGAGAACTCATCAAATTTTATTTAGCGTCAAGCATAAAAATTCTGGACATAATTCTCATTAAACATTACTTCAAATTACAGGAGAAATGATGGCAGAAAATGAGATGATATTCGATAGTTCAATACTTCAGAATATTGCAGTTCATAAAATTCATAAAGCTAAACAAGCAAAGCTAAGTGATTTCCCATCATATCTCAATGATAATATTATCAATTATTTTAAACAGAAAGGAATAAAAAAACTGTATTCACACCAACTACAAGCAATTAATGCAATTAACAACCACAAAAATACAGTTATTACGTCAGGTGTAGATAGCGGGAAAAGTTTATGTTATCAAATTCCAATTTTGCAGCAACTGCAAGACAATCCACAAACTCGGGCAATTTTTCTTTTTCCAACCAAAGCACTAACTCAAGATCAGAAGATCAAGTTTACTAAATTTGTATCAGAATTTATTGAAGCAGATATTGGAATCGGTATTTATGATGGAGATACACCATCAGAAAAGAGAAGGATAATAAAGAGGTCTGCCAATTTACTATTCACAAATCCCGATATGCTGCATCTTGGAATATTACCACATCACACAAATTGGTGTGAATTTTTCCAAAATCTCAAATTTGTTGTTATTGATGAAGTTCATATTTATCGTGGGATCTTCGGTTCTCATTTTGCAAATGTTATCCGCAGACTTAAACGAATCGCAAAATTTTATGGTTCAAATCCTCAATTCATTCTCACAAGTGCAACACTCTCAAATGTTGAAAAATTCACAAGAAAACTAATTGAAGAGGATCTTGAAGTAATCAGCGATGACGGGTCTCCTACCGGAGAACAGCATTACATTATATACAATCCGCCTATTGTTAATAAAGAGCTGGGAATCAGACGGAGCGCAATGCAGGAAACTGTACATATTGCTGCTGATCTTTTTGAACAAAAGGGTCAAACATTGGTCTTTTCTGAATCAAGAAGATCAGTTGAACTGATCTTGAGTTATTTGCGGAAAAATGTAGATGAAATTAAACAGGTTCAAGGATATCGAAGTGGTTATCTATCTTCTGATAGAAGAGAAATTGAAAAGAAATTCAGGTCAGGAAAAATTAGGACTCTTGTTTCTACAAATGCTTTGGAATTAGGAATTGATATTGGTGGTCTGGATACTGTTCTAATAAACGGCTATCCGGGTAGCATAGCATCTACAAGACAGCAATTTGGTAGAGCAGGCAGAAGCGGGAAACCATCATTTTGTATTTTGGTAGCTTCATCAAATTTGCTTGATCAATATCTTGTGAAACATCCAGAATATTTATTTGATCGAAATCCAGAACAAGCTCTAATTGATCCTGATAATCCGTTCATTTTGCTTCATCATCTTAAATGTGCATTATTTGAAAAACCATTTATTACAGGTGAACAGTTTGGTGATCTTCCACAGAATGTTCTTGATCAATATTTACAAATCTTGCAGAATTATGATTTGGCTTATGAATCTAATGACAAAATATTTTGGAAAGCAAACTCTTATCCAGCAGATGAAATTTCTCTTCGCACAACAGGAGCAGGAGAATTTGTATTAAAATGTGAAGATAGAACCATCGGTATTGTCGATGAAAACAGTGCTTATTGGTTTACACATCCACAAGCTGTATACATCCATCAAGGTGAAACCTATCTTGTTACTAAACTTGATATTCCAAATAAAATTGTAGAATTGGTAGAAAAGAAAACAGATTATTATACTCAAACCCAAAGTAAAACTGATTTTGAATTAATAAAATTAAAGAAAAGTGAGATCATTGTTGGTGCAGAAAGATTTTATGGACAGATCAAAGTAACAGATATTGTAAAAGGCTTTAAGCGTCAGAAGTGGCACACAAATGAGATTTTAGGATATGGAGATCTTGAACTTCCACCACAAGAAACGATAACTTATGGTTACTGGTTTTCCATCTCTGAAGAAATTATTGCCAGGTTAACAGAAAAAAAATTATGGAACAATACAAAGAATGATTATGGTTCGAAGTGGAAAAGTATCGCAGAAAAAGTTCGAAAACGTGATGAACATGAATGCCAGCATTGTGGAGTTATAAAGCAAGAAAAGAAGTTTGACGTACACCACAAAATTCCTTTCAAACAATTTGCTTCAGTTGAAAAGGCAAATCAATTGAGTAATCTTATAACGCTTTGCCCATCTTGTCATCGTAAAGCAGAGCGCATGTTCTATGTTCAAAGTGGTTTAGCTGGATTAGCAAATCTGTTTAGAAGTATTGCTCCTTTCTTCATCATGTGTGACGGCAAAGACATTCGGGTTCATTCTTCGTCGCGTATTGGCTTGGGAACAGATGATCCAGGACTGGTTATTCATGATTCAATGTCAGGTGGAATTGGATTAAGTGAGAAACTATATGGCCTGCATTATAAGTTGCTGTGGGAAGCTTACACAATAGTGAATGGTTGTGATTGTAAAAATGGATGTCCTGCTTGTGTTGGTCCTGTTGCAGAAAATGGAACAGGGGCTAAAAAGCAAGTTATAGAAATTATTAAGCATCTTCTGAAAAAAAGTATATGAACGATATTGAAGCTTTACTGAAAGGTGTTCTTCCCAATAAAAAAAAGAAAACCAGAATTTCCAAGAATAAAGAGATTCATAATCTTGTGAAAGGCAAGTATGTTGCAGAGAATGTATTTCTAATAGAGAATAAATTTGAAATTAATTATAAACATATTGGTAATAAATTAATAAAATATCAAATCCACCCACTAATATTAAATTATTCTGGATTAGATAAAGCAAATATTGAGGATTTGTTGTTTATCGACACCGAGACAACTGGTCTGGCAGGCGGTACAGGAACTTATGTATTCCTGATTGGGATTGGATTTTTTAAAGAAGAAGAGTTTATCCTCAGACAATATTTTTTAACAGATATTGTAAATGAGAAACTATTGATCGAACAATTTATTAATGAACTTAACAAAGAAAAGATCTACGTGAGTTTTAATGGTAAAAGTTACGACGTACCACTATTGAATACTCGTTCCATTTTTAATAGATGTAAAGGTAGAATCACCGAACATGCAAATATAGACCTACTACATATTTCCCGAAGATTTTGGAGAGAAATGTTAGAGACTTATTCATTACAAAATATTGAGCAGAAAATTTTAAAAACTGGTAGGACAGGTGAGCTTGATATTCCAGGAAGTGAGATACCAGATGCTTATTTTAGTTATCTGAATACAAGAAATGCTTCAATTATGAAAAATGTGATATATCATAACAAACTTGATATTCTAAGTTTGACTATTTTGTTAGAAAAAATTAATAAAATTCTTTTTTTAAAAAATTATAAAAATGTGAATCTCTTTGAAATTGGTAGGCTATACTTACAGAATGAACATGTTGCGCAAGCCATTTCCATATTTGAAGATATTTTAGAAAGTGACATCTCCCATCTTTCTGCTATCAAAGAACTTTCATTTATTTATAAACGTAACAAAAATTTTGAAAAAGCATCAGCGCTTTGGTTGGAAGCTGTAAAACATAATGAATATTATGCTTACATTGAGTTAGCAAAATGGGAAGAACATAAAAATAAAAATTACACGAAAGCTCTTGAATGGACAGAGAAAGCTTTAAATTCTAAATATGAGGAATATATTTATGAAAGTGAGGAAGTAAATAAATTGAAACACAGAAAAAAAAGATTAGAAAGATTAATTCATTAATAATTCAAATAAACGAAAGGAATGTGAGCGAAGAAGCTTTTCAAGGAGATAAATATAAATGTTCAAGAATTTTGTTTGTAGAGGTAATTATTTAAATTTCAATGTTAAACGGTATTTATCTGAAACTGTCTATGATAGTACATCAACCGATTTGCCTGGGTTTATTCCTCATGAAATTGATTATGTTAATTCAGATAATTCAGAAGAAACGTTTGTACTTTCACCTTCAGAGAGCCTTTATTTTAGTTTGAATAAAAAAAATGAAAATAGTAAGTTACTTAAATTACTAATTGCCGGAACAAGCGGAGATAAGAACCTAAAACAAAAGGCAGATGAAATAATAAAGACACATCTTAGAAAAATTCATAAGAAGATGAATCAGCTAATGTTTCATGAAAGTGATTACGTTGTGCCATCAAACAGTGTTGGAAGTTTTACAGAAGAACAGATTAGTCATAAGGGAACGATACTACTTGAGCTTATTCAAAATGGCTATCCTGTTCCTGATTTTTGTGTACTAACTTCAAGTGCGTTCTTATTAAGTCGCATTGAGAGAGAAAAATATATTCATGAAACTGTTAATAATCTTGAAAAAATGACTTCTTATCAACTTGATTCAGATGTAAATCCGCTTATATTTGCTATTCGTTGTGCAATGCCCTCTTATATCCCAGGTGTAATGCCCACTTTTTTAAATGTAGGAGTAACTAAGAAATCTTATGAAGCTTTATATAATATTTTAGATAAACCAACAGCACAAAGAATTTATTTAAATAACTTACAAACAATTGATTATCATCTTTTTAAGAATTATCATGATCCGATTGATTATGAAAATGAAGATATTGAAATTCATTTGGAAGCCTTATATAAAAAAATTGCAGCTCGAGATGAAAAATTACTTACAGATGCAATGTACCAAGTATCATTTTTTGTAAAACGAGCATATGAATATTATGAGAAAAACCAGGATATACTATTAACTTTCTTTCGAAATTCCGAAAAATATCCCGCGCTAATTTTTCAGAAGATGGTTTGGACTGTTGGGAATGAACAATCACACCCAGGTGTTCTATATAGCCGTCATTCCAGAACTGGGTTGGGAATTCAGATAGAGAGTATGTCAAATGTTTTTGGGGAAGAGATCATGACAGGTTTAGTTTCGGCAGATGATGATGAATTTTTTAACAGAGATTCATTAAAAAGTAAATTCCCAGCCGTATATCATTTTGAACCTCTCTTGGGTAAATTAGAACAAATTCAGCAATCTCCTGTAACTATTGAATTCGCGGCTGAATCAAATGATTATTCTCATCTTTTTGCTATTTTACAGCTGAACAAATCCGAATTAACCGGAAGGGCAATTCTGCTTTCAGCAGTTGATCTGTTCCAAAATAAAATTATTAGTCAAAAGCTTCTGATAGAACTTATCAAGCCATATCATCTCAATCAAATATTTTCAGAAAGAATCGAAAGAACATCGTTAGAAAAATTAGAGTTTTTTGGAAAAGGGATCTCAATATTACCACGATCTGCTGTTTCTGCCAAAGCATATTTTTCTGCCGCTTCAGCACTGGAAGCAAAAAAAAGAGGAGATAAAGTTTGTTTTTGTAAAAAAAGTTTTGTGCCAACAGATACAATCGTTATGGGTGAAGTAGATGCGATAGTTAGTTTAACACCAGCAGCCATACATGTTGTTACAGCATGTAAGGGTTATGGAGTACCAGCATTTTTAGATCTTGAAAAGTTTGGTATTCAATTTGATGATGATAAATTAGTGAATCAAGAAGGTATTGTAATAAATGAAGGAGATTGGATTACGATATCCAGCAAAAAGCAGAATATATATTTAGGAAAAGCAAGTTTTACTCCTGCTAGATTCCAAAAATATCTCGAGGGTAATAAACTTATAATGAATCCCAAAGAAGAAAATGTTTTTGTTAATATGGCTAAAGCTTTTAAAGTATATGATCAGGTTGTAGAAAATTTGGAGTTAGATCAAATTTCAGAACTTGATGACTTAATAAAACTCATAAGAAACGATCTGCAAAAGCGACCCGAAAAAGCTAAAGTAATAGTAAATTCGTGGTTTGATTCAAATTTTGAATATTATGTAGAAAAGCTCTTAACTAGTGAACTGGGAACACACCAAGATCAAAATAAAATTTATGAGTTATTATCTGTAGATAGAAAAGTTCAGTTTTTTAAAAAAGCAATAAGTAATTGTCTAGAAACTAACCAAAAGGGTTTTAGTGCAGGTTCATTTATGCTAGGAAGATTTATCTGTATAGAACATCCTATTGAATTCTGGAATGATTTTCAAGATTACGAAGTAGGATTTATGCTTAATGAGTATATTCTATTTGAAAAATACTTAAATGTTCTATATGAAGTGGGAGAGAGAGAAGTAAATAGAGCTCGTAAGAGAATTCTTAATGATGGGCTAGGTGATATAAGCGTAAAATTGGGAAATGCGATGGTATTTATGTCATTGAAACTTTCTAATTTAGATTTAATCAAAATTAGAGCAATTACTCGATTTAATTATGATAAAGGTACATTGATGTTGATCGATTTACTGTTAAAACCATTTGGATATTTATTTAATTATAAAGTCACGTGGTCGATCTCTCGTTTACAGGATCTATGCAAAAAGGCTTCTGTAAAATTACCAGAAGCAGACGATATTTAACCTGGAAACAAATATTAATATATTCTGTTTGACTTATGTAATCCCAAATTTGTTTTGGAGATGAGTTAAGGAATATTTATAAATGTTAGATTTAATTTGTTAAGTACATTGAGGAATAATATGGAATATCTATTTGTAGGAATTGGTGGTTTTTTAGGTGCTATCTCGCGTTATGGATTATCTCAAGTCGTTCATGCAAATTTTTCAGGTTTTCATATTCCACTTGGAACAATCACAGTAAATGTGCTGGGTGCATTCCTTCTTTCCTTTTTGTTAACTGCAAATTATTATAAGCTTAATCTTCCGGCTCATACGATCTTGCTCTTAGGAACTGGTTTTCTTGGTGCTTTTACAACTTTCTCAACCTTTACACATGAGACTCTTACAATTTTTGAGCAATCAGTAGTTAAGGGAATATTTTACATTTGTATTATGCTCATTGCTAGCTATGGAAGTGCTGTTTCAGGTTATTTTATAGGAAAGGCTATAGGATAAATTTGACAGCAAATGTTTCTCTGCTTTTTTTACAAATATGGAAGAAAGGCTTGAATACAGGATATTCACTTATTCTGCGTATCTATTAAATAAATTTGGGAAAAAAGTTTTCCGAATTGGATTAAGTACAGGAAAGCCGTGTCCTCATCGTATTGAAAATGGTGGATGCATTTTTTGTAATCCAAATACCTTTACCGGAGAATATCAATCGCAAAACTTCTCAATAAAAGAACAATATACCAATGCAATACCAAGAGTTAAGAAAGCTTGTGGTGATGTACAATTACTTGCTTATTTTCAGGATGAAACTTCAACTTATGGAGATATTGAATTCCTAAAACAGAAATTTGATGAAGCACTTTCACATCCAGAAGTTATTGGGCTAGTCGTTTCTACACGCCCAGATTATATAAATGCGGAAGTTGTAAAATTATTAGCTTCTTATGAAGTACCAGTTACAATAGAGATCGGGATGCAATCAATACATAACAAAAGTTTGGAATTATTGAATCGTGGACATACATTTGAACAAGTAGAAGAATCAATAAGAATTTGTGGTGAAGCCGGATTAACAGTTGGTGTTCATCTAATTCTAGGAATACCGAATGAGACATTTAGTGAAATGTTACAAACAATTAAGTGGATATCTTCCAATAAATATATCTCCCAAGTAAAATTCCATAATCTTGTTGTTTATAAAAACACAAAATTAGCTCAAATGAAAAATATTCCTATCTATCCGATTGAAGAACATATAAAAACTTTAGGGAAGTTAATTCCATATTTGCGAGGAAATATTGCAGTATCACGTTTGTTTACATCTAATATAAGAAGAACACAAATTGCAGTAGATGAATATAAAGGAAATAAAACCCAGTGGATAAATTCCTTACGGAAATATTTGTATGAAAATAATTTGAATCAGGGAAATAAAACTGATATGAAATATGATTTTAGGAAATATTATAAATAATTGGAGGGAACATGATCAACCCATACAAAGTGGTAAAAGAGATAGGATTTGAAAGACTAGCGGGAAGTGATGGTGAGAAAAAAGCAATTAGAATAATAAGTAGTTATATCAAAGGATTAGGTCTGAAACCTAAACTGGAATCTTTTGAACTTACCTCTTTTGATGCAGGTTTAGCAATCATCAAAGTTGAAGGAAAAG
>JAVCCD010000066.1 GCA_030765665.1 Candidatus Tenebribacter mawsonii
ACGAAATCAATATTAAAATAGGAGCATTTCTTTTCAACACATTTCTGCAGTTATTTTTACGGATTAGTTACTTATTTCTAAAGATAGTTACGAATCAATAATTCCTGATTTCTCGGGGGATGGGTATTTCATATTAATTTAATATGAATAAATTGGTTTTACCAAAATTATTTAGTTACAAATTTGGATAGTACAGCTCAGATAAAAGGTTATGATCTCGAAAAAATTCCGATAATTTACAATAAGGATAACGAAATAAAAATTAATGAATTAGTAGAAAGTTTATTGGATAATGTAAATTCAGTTTCAGCAGAAAATATTTTACTGAAAATTGATATATTTACAAACAAACTCTACAATCTCACTTACGAAGAAGTTTTGTTGGTTGATCCAGAATTTGATAACATTATGAATAAAGAAGAATATGATAATTACGAAGTGGAGTGAAATATGAAGGATGTATTTAATTACCAAACAACATATTTGAGTCTATCAAACAGGTCAATGAATATGGAGCAGAACACTGGTCTGCACGCGATCTGGCACAAGTTTTAGAATATATGCGATTAGATAAATTTAAGAACGTAATCGAGAAAGCTAAAGAAGCTTGTGAACATAGTGATAATGAGGTACCTGATCATTTTCCCCACGTGGGAATAATGATATTTGACGAAATTTTCATTCCGTTATGAAGCAAAAGCTTCAGATGCTATTTCCTTCCCAAGCAGAAGCTTAGGAAGGAGTGATAAAAGGAAATGCTATTACGCACCTTTCTTCACCGGTACAAAAAAATCATTGAATTCAGTTGCGAGAATTCGTTGTAACGATTTTGAACTGTTATCTTTAACGTAAGCAATTGAGAATACAGGATTTTCCTTGTGATCAATCTTCACATAATGAAGTGTTTCTCCTAAATAATGCAAATAAGCCTCATCGTTTGGAGTATGAGTTTCTACATCAATATCTGTACCATTATATCCCAAAACCCAACCAAAATGCTGCTCATTCCTTTTATCCCAGATTTTCTGCCAATTCGGCTTGAAGTTAGAAAAAAATGCATTGAATGGATTGAATCCAAAAGCGTGATAAGCGAGATCTGCAAGACCAAAACCTCCATATCTTAATGGATTCATTTCTATTGGAATCAGCTGTTCATTCTCAAGTTTAAATTCTGCATGAATTGGAAAATTAATAATGTTCAAATATTGGTTTAACTCAACAAATATGGTTTTAAGTCGGTCATAGAATTTTGCGAAAATATCTTTATTTGTATAGTATAGAATATGGAAATATTCAACTCTATCCGGTATTGGATGATGATAAATATTTAAAATTTCCGGTTCACCAAACTCATTGTAATACATATCAACAGCATATTCTTCACCCTCAATAAATTGTTCAATTATCAGTTCGTTTTTAGAAAGTACACTTTCCGAAAAATATTTAGTGTTTTCTTCTAATTCATTGCGTATCTCTTCAGTAATTATAGAGATGTCAGTTTTATCTGTAAGCTCTTTTACCGCTGTTCCAAAGAAGCCTTTAACAGGCTTTACGATATACTTCTTACTACGGTCAAGAGGAGTAGATTCTAAATCATCTAAATTTACTTTCTTAAAATAGAAATTTTTGTACATATTATTCATTAACTTACGGAATTTGTATTTATCTTTTAACATGTTAACAGCATTAATAAAAGCAATATCTTCCGATTTTTCAAGAATAATTTCAAGTGCACTTTCAGTTGGGGCATAAACTTTATCATTGTTATCTAATATGAAGTTCGAACTTCTAAAATCTTCCTCAGAAATTATTGATATATCTGCATCAGTCTGCTTTATGAGTTCGGAAATGTATCCCTTACCAGTAATAATATAATTCATTTAACCTCTCAAACATCATTTGGATGTTAATGTTTTTTTATATTCTTATCTGTCAAAAAGAAAGTGAAAAACAAACTATAAACTAAAAAGTTATGGAATATTTATTGCATCTAAGAATATCTAATAAAATTATATTTAGGAGTATCTAAATGAAAAAATTTGTTATTATTTTATTATTTAACTTAATTTTGTTCAGCACAGTTTTCGCATGGCGAGATAATGAGATGGAAATCAGAGTATTTTATAATAATGATACCGAACTTGAAACACTAATCGCTTTAGACGCTGAAGGAGATATATATCCAAATGGTGAAGCACTTTTATATATGGTTCCAAAAGAATTTGAAGTTTTGAGAACAACAGGACTAAAATACAAGATCGAAAATGAAGATCTAAAAACATATGCAGAAAATTTCTGGACTTCAATGGATAATACAAGAGAAGCTTATCACGCTTATGCAGAAATCGTTGCTCTTGCAGACAGCCTTGTTAATGCTTTTCCTAGTATTTGTGAAAAACATCTTTTTGGAACATCTGTCCAAGGTAGAGAGCTTGCAGCATTAAAGATTTCAGATAATGTTACACTGGATGAGAATGAAGCTGAGGTTTTCTTTGATAGCGGAATTCACGGTGATGAAATTGGTGGACCAGAAAATGTGATTCGGTTTGCCCGTGATATATGTCGCGACTATGGAGTTGACCCAGACATTACGGATCTGATTAATAACAGAGAGATCTGGTTGTATTACATGGTGAATCCGGATGGACGAGTTGCTGATGATAGGACTAATGCTAATGGTGTAGATCTAAATCGTGATTCAGGTTATATGTGGGATGGTTGGGGCAATAGTACCGGAGCATTTTCTCAACCGGAATCAAAAGCATTGAGAGATTGTCATTATAACAGACAATTTGTTGTACATACAACATATCACAGTGGTACAGAATATATATCCTGCCCCTGGAGTTATAGAGCCAGCCAATGTCCTGATTTCGATCACATTCTACAATTAGCCGGTGAGTATGCCAATTCTTCCGGGTATGCAAATATGGAGTATGGACAAGGCAATTCGGGGATGTATGCCATTAATGGAAGTACAAAAGATACAAATTACGGCATGATGGGAGCAATAAGCTGGTCAATGGAAATTTCTTATGATAAAGATCCTCCAGCCAGCCAGATAATGATGTTTTACAACTACAATAAACCAGCTATGCTCAGCATGATAGAACATGCAGGTTATGGTTTAGAAGGTCTTGTTACTGATGCAAACACTGGAGATCCTGTCACCGCAGCTGTCTTTATTGAAGACTACTTTCCAACGTACACAGACATAAATGCTGGAGATTATCACAAATATGTTCTTCCTGGAAATTATGATATTACTATCGTAGCAAATGGTTATGAAACACAAACTATTAGTGGAGTTACTGTTGTATCTGGAACTTCCACGTCAACAGATTTTCAGCTTCAACCTTTAGAAGGACAATATGTTTATAAAATATCAGCTTCCCAGATATCTGGTAATAATGAAGCTGATGAAGGAGATACTCCCGGTGTTATCGGAGCTCCTGATGACCGAAATTACTCTATTGGAAAAGACGGATGGATTATTGTTGATTTGCAAATTCCAATTCCTGATGGAGTTGGAAATGATATAAAAATATTTGAAGGTGATACTTCACCTGAAGGTTATTCAGTTTTTGCAAGTGAAGCTATTGATGGTCCATGGATGTTTTTAGGTGATGGTATGGGTACATCTGAATTTGATTTGGCTGTAGGGAATTTGATAGAGGCTCAATTCATAAAGATTTCTGATGATGGAGATGGTCTTGCTAATTCTGCAGATGCTGGTTTTGACCTGGATGCAATTGAAGCAATTGCTGAAGTTACAGGTACATACATTGCATTTCTTGGCTTTGAATTGGATGAAATGGTTGGAAATGGAAATGGCTATATCGACCCGGGTGAGACTATGGATATGTTGGTTTCTGTTAGAAATAACGGCAGTTCTCTTGCTGAAGATGTAGAAGGATTGCTTTCAACGAATTCAGCGTACATAACCATGAATAACGACGATGTTATTTTCGGTGATATTACACCCGGACAAGAAGCTTTTGGGATTTTCACTTTTACAGTTGATGAAGCAACTCCAGTGGGAGAATTACTTGCATTTGATTTTGAAGT
>JAVCCD010000152.1 GCA_030765665.1 Candidatus Tenebribacter mawsonii
ATCTCAACCTCTGAATGTGCGAAGCTCTTCAGAGTGTCGAACTTTAAACATTCGGATGATCCCGATGAATCGGGAGCAATCCGAAGTTTGGTGTTACTTAAGAAGCAACATTTTTTTCATGGATGTTTCTTTACCTACAGAAATCTTATAGAAGTAAATTCCTGATGCAGTTGCTTTATTATTGCTATCATTACCATTCCATTCTATTGAATGAAGTCCTTTTTCTAAGAACTCATTAGTTAAAGTTCTAACCTTTTGACCCTTAACATTATAGATTGATAATTCCACATCACCATCTTCCGGTAGGGAGAAGTTGATAGTCGTCGTCGGGTTAAACGGATTAGGATAGTTGGAAAGAGTTACATTTACAGGAACGATATCTTCTTCGATAGGATCTTCCTTTTCATATAATCCGTTTTCCAGTTCACTTACTATTTGTTGGAATTCATTGAAATTTTGCGGTTTAATTGTGCAAATTTCCGGTAAAGCTCTGCTACCTTCTTCGATAAGTTTAACATAGCAATAAGCTTCATCTGTTAATGCATCTATTAATTCTATCTCATTTGCAGGATCTGCAATGACTGTTTCAAGAAGATTTATAGCAATATCATACTCTTCTTTCTGCATATAAGTTTTGGTTATTACATCCTTTTTTACCCGATATAATGAACTGCCTTCAATAGCTGCTATATTATCAATGTATTGCAACAGAGTATCGTAATCTTTATCTGTGTAATTTACAATGAAATAGATTTTCTGCAAAGATGCTGCCGCTTCTACAGATTCAGGATAACCTGTGATTATCTGTTCAAATGTTGAACGTGCTGTTGCGTAATTCCCAGCGTTCATATCTTCCGATGCTGAATCAAACATCATTTTTTCATCCGATACAATACCTCCAAAATAGAAAGCATTAATACTAGGCCAGAACCTTTCAGGATCAGAATGATCTATTGTATTAACTGAGCCTGAGACATCAACCTGATCACTTCCATTCCAACCAAATAATTTTAAAATATATTTATCCGCATTATAAACATACTCATCATCAATTATGTTATTTGCTTCTTCACCCCAAGTGTAACTCTGTTCATATCCACCATATTCTGCCCAGCCATTATTAGAAACTTCATAGTTTCCATCGACGATAAAATCCACAAATGAACCACCTTTATATCCAACAATACCATATCTAGTGTTATTTCGGACATTTGTGTATTTGAAACTGATATCTCTGTCTCGGAAGATAAGTCCGTTACCCTCATTGTAATTTATTTCACAATATTCGATAGTTGAAGGTTCATCGCAGGCATAATTCATGTTCACACCATTCCCGTTACCTGTCATTGTTGAGTTTAATATTGTTGCAGGCGAGTTATAAACATTAATTCCAGAATAATTATCTATGAAATCACAATCATCAATTACAAGGCTATGTCTATCGCGAACAAGCAACTGCACATTATCATGGAAATTTGTTTTAAAGAAATTAATTGAGGCAAATGGTCTTACACTTCCCTGCATTAAAAGATCACACATATCGGAGATGTTACAATTAACAAACCAATAAGGTGAAGTATCTGTTGGATTTTGGATAGCTATTCCACTCCATTGTCCTCCAGAACTGGATTCGATAGTGATTTCAGGTCCTGGATTAGTCATGAAATAATCTTTATCATGTGTTGTAATCAATCCACCATTTTGAGCAATTATTCGGTCACCCGGGAACCATTCTTCAAAACCACTAACAGGTACACCTGGAGGTAATTGCTCAGAATATCCTGTGGCAAAACCAGTAATTGTACTACCCCAGTCTAAGAATAATTTTGCTCCTGAGCCTTCAATTAATACGGATGATCCATGTTTAATATCAAGTTGTGCGCCATCATTCAAATTCACAATACCTTCTATCTCAAGTTCTGCTTGTGTTTGAAAGTAAATATGTGAGTCAATATCTAAAGTAGCATTGCTTGCGACTGTTAAATCACCAGTGATATATTTAAAAGTATTCCAAGTAGTATTCGAAGCTATTTCACCTGATACAAATACATCTTCCTAATAAGAATTATTTATGAATGGAAAATTTAAAAGATCATACTTGTTAATATAGGTCAAATCATGTCTATCGAGTAAATTAAAGTTATTATCCTGAGTTTTTACAGCATAGAAATCATCAAGTCCTTTATAACCTATATCATGTCCAGGGTCATAATCATGCGAATTTCGGTATACATAAAGATTTTCACCATCGGACAAAATGAAATTTGTTACATTTTTCCATGGTGAGACCGCATCAGGATTATTAAATAATTCATCAAATAAATTATAATTACCTGAATCAATAGTAGCTATAATAGAATTTCTAATTCCTTGTATCACGTCACCGTTAACTTCATTAATGTTGTACATAATCCAATGAAACAAAACTTCACTGTCAATTATATCATTGATATTATGATAGTTAGGGTCACTTGGAGTATACCAGCCTGAACTATGCTCAATCCAATTTGAATGATATCCATTGTCCCAGTCAAACCAATCAAGTGCATTAAGTTCATTGAAAATTAAGGCTTTCGGAGTAGATTTAATTGTTCCATTATGCATAAAGGTAAAGGTTTTGCCTGGGCTATTTTCAATTTCTAAACGAAAGGGATGATTACCTTCTCCACTTTCACCCAATCTATCATGACCAAGCACAAGGGTCGCTAGAGTATTCGGATTATCAATTAATTTGGTTTTTGCAGTATCAAGCTCCCATTTATCATCTGCATCACCACCCGTATAAAAAGTACCTGAACCGATTTGATACCATGCTTGATTATCAGGATCTCCCTGATTGGAAGCATTATGACCTAAATTATCCGGATCAAGATAGAAATCTCCACCTTCTTTATAATAAAGAATTCCATAACCATCATCGTTTAAAGGAGAAACGGCAGAACGATCTTTTAAAAATTGCATAAAATCGTTAGGATCATCATAAGTAAAAATTGAATTACTAATATTCGAAATAAATTCACCTTTCTTGGCAATCATTGCCATCATATCACAATCTGCGTATAAAACAACAGACACAAAACTCATAACAAAAATTAATGTTATGATAAAAACTAACTTCTTTTTTCCAGTAAACATAGTAATCTCCATTTTTAATTTTTTTGTTTGTTTGATAAATATTGCTTCTAAGATAGTTATCAAGTATTCAACTTAATATGCGAGATTATCTTCTCTAAATCATAGGCTATTCCTCTTTCCTTTTTTTATGGTGTATAATGTTTGGCAGCTGCCACGCTCCTCTTGCTTTTCTTCTTGCTGGCTGTGGAACTGTTTGTTATACACCATAATCTTTAAACCTCTATTTCAATAAAAGCATTCGTTTTACTAATTCTTGATCGCTCGCTTTGATTTTATAAAAATAGATCCCAGAACTTACAGATTTATTATTAGAATCTAAACCAGACCAAATTATTGAATGTTTACCTTTTTGCATTTCTTCATTGATTAACGTTGTAACTTTCTGTCCTTTAATATTAAAAATAGATAATTCTACATTACTATTATTTTGTACGGAAAAAGAAATTGTTGTAGAAGGATTAAACGGATTGGGATAATTAGTTAAATTTAAAATATTTGCTAATTGAATTATCTCATTTTCTTCAACATCAACTGTTTCAAACATTGGAATTGCAAGTTGAGTGAACTCACCATCAATAACTTCAATTTGGTATTCAATGACATCCTCGTAAAATACACGTTCTGCATAAATATCATAAACTCCGGCAGGAAGTTTGTATTCAAAATTACCAATGCTGTCCGAGAAAGTGAATTCACCAGATTCATTATTGACCTTTAGTAACACATAATCTACCGGATTTCCAGTTGCTGGATTGTAAGTATAACCCTCGATACCGCCAAAAGCAGGTGAACCGTATTCATAAGGACCAATATCGATTATTGCACTTCCGTTATTATCTCCATCCCAGACTCTATGATTGTAATCCAGATCAAATGGATAGTAATAACCCAGTGTATCAAAACCGGCATCGATTGCAATGCTATTTGCTGTTAGATGAAAATCTCCATTTTGGATATCTTCGAAGATGGATTGTGATTGTAAGGAATCTACCCAGATATTGCCGCCACCATCAATACATTCCGGTGGAAGCTCAAAATCTAAAATGCAGTTCCGGAAGATGGGATTGCCAGATACGCCATTATTCGAAATCTCCTCATTTGAAATAAATATGCAATTATTAAAGAAATTTGAGAAAGCACCATCAAAAGCATATTGATTTTGTATTGATAAATTATTATTACACATCTCATTTCTATAAGTTACAATAATTCCGTTTTCGCCTGCAAATCCAATATTATTATATACTTCAACATAACCTGATGTTCGGACGTTACCATAATTTATCTTATTATTAAATATTTTACCTGAACATTGTAATCCTGTATCTAAATCACAATCTTCAAAATAATTATCACTGATCTCAACATAAGCATTATTTATATCAATACCATCATTACCACCGATGAAATTGTTCTTTTTGATGAAAAGAGCATTATCTTCTTCTCCACCATAAATAGCACCACCATTGCCATCACAGCTTATGAATTCATTATTATAAATGTAAGAACCAAAATCTGATTCCATATCCGAATGGATTCCATTTTCACCAAGAAAATAATTGTTTACTACATATGTTGGAGTGTTTCTTCTAATATCAACATGCCCCCAAGATGTGTCAGTTTCAATAAATGAATTTCCGGCTATCAAAACATTATTCGCTTCATTTGTAGAACCTGGTGAAATTTTTATACCTTTCATCACATGATATCCAGGATAAGTAGGACTTATATTATCAATATTATAAAAACTGCATTGTTTAATAATAACTCTTTTTGGAAAAAAATCTATATAAACTCCTGCAAAATTATCTACAAAGTTGCAATGTTCGATTATAAATTCCTCATTATATGCACTAATAGCTCCACTCGGAATTATACCGAGAACAATAAGCAGATAAGCTGAATATTTAAAATTACAATATTTAAAGCTGCATAAATCTGCAAATTCATTGAGATAAATTATTCCCCAATGATAATATAACGAATCCTGAATTCGTGTAAAAGTTATGGGGTTTTCTTCAGTACCATTAGCAATTAATCTACCATCTACCTGTATCATTTTAGCAATGTTTTCTCCATTGTAATAAACAAAATTATCCATATCCTGATAACTTGTTAAGGGAGCAGCATTAAGTTTTACAATAGTTCCGGGAAGAATTGTTAGTGTTACTTCATCATCGACATAAACATCATCGATAACATGATATGGGTTGTTTTCCGGTGACCAGGTTGTGTCTTCGGTTAAGTGACCGCCAACTTCAATTGCGAACGCAATTGAAGAATTAGAAATTAGAAATCCGCCTACGCAAAGAAAAACAAGGAGAATATTGCTACGGCGTGACCAGTGTGAAAAATGGGAAATGAAAAGAATAAAGATCAAAGATACAATTTTATTTTTCATAATTACCTCACATCACCTGAACTCATCTCAACCCCTCTCTTCTGGTTTTGCTCTCAAGTTAAGCGATGTTTCGCAAAATGCGAAGCCAACGCCTAAGAGAGGGGCTTTTACGAGATGAGACAAATGTCTATTTAACCATTGCGAAGGTCAAGAAAAAGTGTCTCTACCCGCATTCGACTGAATACGGGTAGAGATTGTTTGCAAACAAATCTTGTCTGCTTTTGTAACCGTTCGGAAGGTCGAGAATCATAGTAAGACCGACAACCATTCCGAAGGTTTACTTATTTGAGAAGCAGCATTTTTTTCATGGATGTTGATTTCCCTGCAGAAATTTTGTAGAAATAAATTCCCGATGCAATTGATTTATTGTTGCTGTCTTTACCATCCCACTCAATAGAATGCTGACCAATTGAAAGTTGTTCATTAATTAATTGTTTCACTTTTTGACCTTTAACATTGTAAACGATAATGGAAACATCGGATTCCGAAGCAAGGTCGAAAGATATTGTAGTAGTTGGATTGAACGGATTGGGGAAGTTGGTTAGAGAAAGAATATTTCCTGCAATTGGTGTAGTGTTTTGATCGTCTTCTTCCAAGTAGAATGAGAACTGAGATTCCAGCTCTCTAACCTTAGCCCGGTAATCATCGAAAGTTGCAGTTTTTACAGTACAATTAACAGGTAAGCCCCTATCACCACCTTCAGCAAGTTCCATATAACAATAACCTTCATCGATCATCGCCATTACAACTTCATCCGGTATTTGAGAATTATTAATGATAGTTTCCAGACGATCTATTGCTGTTAGATAGTCCATATCTTTCATATAGGATTTTGTTTTTACATCTTCTTTTGCTTTAAAAAGAGAAGTATCCTCACCTATCTGGATATTATCAATGTAAGAGCGAAGAGCAGCATAATCTTGATCAGTATAATTCTCGATAAATAACAATCCTCTGATGGAAGTGGCAGCTTCGTTAGTATTTGGATATATTGTTATAATTTGCTGGAATATCGTTTCAGCAGCAGTATAATTTTCGTTTTGCATTTCATCGAGAGCAGAATAGAGCATTTCTCTTTCCGGGGATACTTCACCTGTATCGAAGCGAAATGCTTCATATCTAGGAAAAAACCTTCGTTCATTGTTTTGATGATTTATGTCATTCCCTCTTACATTTATTGATTGTTCAATTCCATCCCACTGATATGCCTTTAGAATGTATTGATCATTACCTCCGGCGTTTCCATCTAAATCTTGAATAGTATTCCCCTCTTCCGCCCAGTTGTAAGAATTCTGTACGCTTACATATTCGGCATAAAGATTATTGAGAATAGTGTTATTTGTCAAATCCAGAAATGTACCTGTTTTTGTAAGTAATCCGTGTTGTTCATTTAATTGGATGGTATTATTATCAATATTTACATACTGACCGTAAGTTTCTATACCGCATCCTGTGTTTCCCTGAATTATTGTATTCAATATCTCTGATCCTAAACTTGCAGAATAGTTTAAATGAATACCATCACAAAAAGAGTTCAGTAGTCCTCCATTTATATCACGACCATTATCTTCAATCAAAGCCCAATCAATATAAACAGGAGAATCGTAAACTACAATTGGGGTTTTATAATTATAACTGATGTTACAACGGTTAAAAGCACTTTCACCTGAAATCAATAAATTATGCCCTTGACGTGCTACAATCTGTCCGGCATCGGTGAAATCGGTCAAATACAAATTAAGATTTGCTACAACATTCGCTGCATCAGGAGTACTGCCAATTACAAGATTACTAATACCGGAAATGTCGCAATTAACAAACCAGAAATCTTCTTCGTGATCCGGATTGTTGATATAAATACCATCCCATAATTCTCCTAAGGTAGAGGAGATTGTTATAACTGGATCACCCGGTTGAAGATTGTCTGGATTATCTGTTGTAATCCTGCCACCATTTTTAGCAATGATGCGGTCACCGGGGATAACCAATTCTTCAACATATGTTGTAGGTGTGAAACCAGTGATAGTGCTGCCCCAGTCGAGGAAGAGTTTGGCATCTGAACCATTTATGTTAACAGAAGAAGCATGCGAGAGATTAAATTCAGAGCCATTCATAAGATTAACCTGCCCGTTTATAGTAAATTCACATTCATCAAGAAAGAATACTTCAACACCCGATTCGATTGTAAGTTCATCATTTACTATAATATCTCCAACAACATAATATGGTGAATTATTTGAAGACCATGTACCTGAAACAATACCGCTAATTTCATGATTTGTATTGTTAAAATTTTCGTATCTAATTATATCACCTTGTCGGGGTATATAAACAAGTTCATCATCAATTATTTCTTCAAGCCCACTAGAATAATCTGAATCAGTTCTTACAGATCTAAAGGGATTATCATCTTCTTCTAATCCATCATAATAACAAAGGTAATAACTACTTGCGGTTGCATCACCATAATCTCTAAATGAATACATAGCTTCCCCATCGGAAAAGACGAAATTTTTTTCGCAATTATTCCATGTTCTCATTTCCTTAACTGCATTATGTAAACCTAAAAGTACATTTCCATCACAATATTTGATATTAGCTATAATCCAATGAAAATATCTCTCGGAATCAACTATTTGATAATTTCCAATTTGTTCGGTTTTATAGAAAAACCCCATATCTGTGAACCACGTAGGAAATAGACCTTCTATCATACTGTCTAATTGTTCAATATATGGTGATCTAATAGTTCCATTATGCTCGAAAGTATAACAAGGTTCATCTGGATCTGATACTAATTCATAATCCCAAACAAAAGGATGTGGGTCAGGAATTCCGCTATTTCCCCCACTAGCTTGTCTTGCATGACCTAATACAATTGTAGCGTTCTGTTCATAACCTTGTTGGTTGAAAATATGATATTTAGCATTATTGTATTCACTATAATTAGTAGAATTACTACTACGAAATACTTGATTATTTGGATCCGATGAGTTCCACAATTCTTGTATCGAATTGTCGTTGCAGTTATAATATATAATACCATAACCATTGCTATTCTGTGTTGTTTGATATTCTAAAAATTCATCACCTACAGGGAGCCATAGATAATCATATGGATCGTTACCTCCACAAGTAGGATATGGTTCACCAAACTGAGATAATTCATGAATCTCATATCCGTATGTTGAGAGCATACCAAACATATCACAATCTGCATATAAAACAACTGAACTAAAACTCATAACAAAAATTAGCATTATGAATAAAACTAAATTCTTTTTTTCGCTAAACATAATAAACTCCATTTTAATTTTTTTGTTTTTTTTGGTAAATATTACTTCATAGGTAGTTATTAAGTATTCAACTTAATATACGAGAATTATTTCTCTACAATCATAGGCTTCTCCTATTTTGTTTTTTTTATGGTGTATAATGTTCGAGCACGCTGCGGAATCGGAAGATTCCGCCCAGACAAACCAACCAAAGTTTGAATCGGGACGATTCAGACGAAAGCGGACAGATAACCCAACCGCAGGTGCTTTTGTTATGCGTTTCAATCATTTTTCAAAAAACATAATGAAACCAGAAAATTAATAAATCTGAGAATATTAATAAAATCAAATCAAACCTAACAGCTGAAAAATCATTTAAACGTTAAGAAGCAC
>JAVCCD010000230.1 GCA_030765665.1 Candidatus Tenebribacter mawsonii
GAATTCTCCTAACCAAGATTCGGAAAGTTTTTCTCTTAATCTCAAATTTCATCTTATTCTTTTAAACCTTCCGAAGCTTCCAGCAAAGGAACTCTCCTAACCAAGATTCGGAAAGTTTTTCTCTTAACCTTTATTTTCATCTTATTGCTCAACCTTCCGAATCCTCAAACAACAAAAACTTGAGAGAAAGGCTTCGGAAGGGAAACCCATCCTTCCGAAGCTTCCAGCAAAGGAATTCTCCTAACCAAGATTCGGAAAGTTTTTCTCTTAACCTCAAATTTCATCTTATTCTTTTAAACCTTCCGAATCCTCAAACAACAAAACCTTGAAAGAAAGGCTTCGGAAGGGGAACATCCTAAATTACATAAATATTATTTGTAAAAATCCAACCGTACCCAAATCTATAAATTTCTAAACGATAATTACCTTTTTGGGTAATTTCAAATTTTCCTTTTTCATCAAGTTCAGAAGCGATCTTTTTTCCATTCCTATAAAGTTTCACACGAGCAATTTTAGGAAGCCTGAAATAATAGTATAAATTCTCAGTAAATAGGATTTCTTCTCCAAAGATTGCACTAATATCTTTTGAGGCAGCTATTCCTGCATAAAAATCGTATGGATAACCAACCTTATAATTTACAATATAACTGTTTCCTTCTTTAAGAGCCTTTAAAATGTTAATCTGATTAATTTTATTATCAGCAGAAATTAAAACATTCGTTCTAATTGAGCGAAACAATGTTTTGTGAGTTAGAAAGTCAAACTTAATACCCAATTTTTCAATTATTTCAGAATGTGCATCCACGCTGCCTATAGCGGATCTTTTCTTTCCCACATTATTCAATTCATCCCAATAATCTAATGTAACTCGTGGAGGTTTCTTCACGAACATCGAAGGGAAAAGTACAAAGAATAATCCATTTAATTTTGGATTTAATTTTCCAATCCATTCCGAAAGATAATTCCAAATCTCAATTCCATCAAAATTATCGTTTTTCTTATCCGTCCAAATATATTTTCGGAATTGTTTAGAAGCTCTTTTTTCAAAAGGATGAGCTATAAAACAAATTGCTTCTGAATCGGCATATTGTTTTGTATATTCTTCAACTTTTTTACCTTGAATAACTTCATTTGAGTTAAAAACCAGAAAATGGTTATTTTTATATGGATCATTAATTTCTACACCTACAATTACTATAAGGTCATTTTCGTTTTTTACTGCATCATCCTCTTTTGCAGCCATTGTGTGGTGATCATTTATTGTAATATAATCCAACTCATTTTTCTTAGCTGCTTTAATAATTTTCTTTAATTTTACATCAGCATCAAAAGAGTATGTAGTATGATTATGTACACAACCTGTTAATTCAAAGTACTTTTTATTGAATATGTTTTTATTTTTCATTAATTACCTTAACAATAAACTCTTCTTGTGGAATTTGTACTCTTTACCATTAATTTTTGTATTTATCTGCATAAGATATATACCGCTGGAAACCTGCTTTTTCATACTATTTTTGCCATCCCAAATAAAAGAAACATTTTGAGATTCAGGTTCTTGAGATATAGTTTTAACCAATTGCCCTTTTATGTTATAAATTCTTAGCTCAATAGATTGCATTGTCTTCGATATTGAGAATGAAATATTCATCATTTCATCTGTTTTGCAAGGATTTGGGAAAATGTTCAGATTATGGGTAGTAATTGGAATCTCATCTTCTTCTAAACTTACAAGACCTGGTTGAAATTCTGTAAATGGAAGTTTGTATGCGTAAAAGATCTCTCTTGATTCATCATTTTGAAGCCATAATACAACTTCACAGTTATCAAAATCTCCAGTTATAGTTGTAAAATCATCATACATATTAAAAAGAACTGTATCAGTGATCGTATTGCTATCTAAAAGCTGAGTTGCATTAATTTCAGCAACCAAAAAAGTAAATACAGGCAAAGTCAAATCAGCGGGTATGCCTGGCTCATTAACAACATTTTCTATAATCCCTATTCTTAGAGTTAGATCATTAACAAATTCACTAAAGAGTTGAGTGAAAGAATTTTCTAATGCATATGAGAAACCTACATTTCCCATTTCATTAAAAGAAGCAAAACAAGTATCAGAACTAATAAACGTACTATTTGATAACGCAGTATTATAAAAATCTGTTAATTTAGATGAATAATTCGAATTATATCCTAACATTTTTTTATTACCGTCAACAATTGTCGCAGGAAATCCCATTAAATCATAGAAATGATATCTTGCGTATGAGTCATCATTGAAAAAGGGTTCATCAATAAAATTCGCAAAATAATTTACAATAATACAGTTAGAAGTATCTAAAATTGAATCTTGATCTAACCAAATATTATTCGAATTTGAATCATTTAACTGTACAGTGTTTTCGATAAACACATTCTCTTTTATATCATTGTAAATATTGAACTCATCTTCAATTAAATTATTTTGAGTTAAGCTATCGGTTAAACAGAACAATTCTGCTTCAAATTTATATTGAGAAGCTCTATCGGGTAATATATAAACGAGACTATCACTAAAATCGAACATATAAAGCTCATTCGCTTCAAGAACTGGTAAGTCAATTTGCTGACATATGGTACTGTCAGCTGCATACATAAGCTCTAATGAGTTATTTGGGTCTTCTAATAGAGAACTAATATAACTACTAGCAACAGGAAAATTGGAATTGTTCTTAACCGTAAATTTTGGATAAATCAAACCACTCGACAAGATCTCACCTTCCCAATCTACAGAAACAAGATCAAGATCTGTTCCTACTGATAGTATCCTACCTTGAAGACTGAATAAAAATTCTGAATCAAAACTTATACTGAACATATTATAAAAGTAGCCATCATCAAAGAAATAACTTTGCAAACCTCCCAAAGCAGAAGCAGAGATGAACTGTTCGAAGGAATTTGTTGGATACTCTACAACAAGCCACAATGTTGTATCTGTAATGGTATTAGAGAATGGAATGTAATTCCAACCTTGATATTGAATTTCTGATTCTTGCAGCGTTTGTACATCTAATAAACTATCCTGATGAGTAAGAGGTTGTCCAGCTCTATCTTCACATAGCTTAACTATTAAATCATCTGTACCGCTAATTCCAGGTATGAAAATATTCGCTCCTTCAGCTTCAAAAGAAAGCGAATCAATTTCCTCAAATAATTCATTAAATTCAAATTTTACTGCCCATACATCACTGCCAAACCAATGCTGATCATCTGTATTTGCATGATAATAGAAAAGGGTATCACGAACTGATGATTTAACATTATTACCTGTTGCTACATTATACTCAACGGCATAAAGCAATGTGAAAGTAAGCAAAATAATCAAGAAAATATATCTTTTCAAAAGCTACTCCTTAACAGCAAAATTTTTGGATTTATCATTATTGTAAAGGATTAAATCTTTCGGGCTTTTTTATGACCTTTCCAGCGTTTATGCACCCAAAACCACAAATGAGGATATTGGTAAATGTATTTTTCGATTCTTTTAGAAATTATTTCTGTGAATTTAGTAATATCTTCTAAATTGTTTTTAAATCCTTCTGGTGAAATGCTCTCTTCACAAACAAAAAGATGTTTGCCATCATCCTTTCTAATAGCATAAGCGAGTGCAATGGGGCATCCAGTTTTTATAGCGATCTTTGCGGCTCCAACAAACGTGGAAGCTTCGTGCCCTAAAAAATCTGTAAGCACACCATTTCGTCCAGCATTCTGATCCATCAACAAACTTACAATATAACCCTCACCAAGCATTTTAAGAATTGGTCTAAGGGCATTTTTTTTATTAATAACAATAACGTTATCTTTCAAACGCAAAGCATTTGTGTAATCATCAAAATATCTATTTCTTTGACGTTTACCGACTACAACTAAATCGAAGTGAGCAGCAATATACTTACCTGCAAGTTCCCAATTTCCAAAATGTCCGGTAGCTAAGATCACTCCCTTTCCCATTTCAACAGCATCTTTAAGATTCTCCCAACCTTGTACTTCACATGTTTCAAATAGTTTTTCCTTATTCCCAAAATATGATTCAGCTGTAGTTAAACCCATATGATAGTACATTTTCTTAATTATATTTTTTATCTCTTTATCCGTTTTATCTGGGAAAACCATTTTAAGTTGTTTTTTTGCTATGGAATTTCGGATATCGAATAAACTTGCACCAAAGACAAAAAGATTAGCGAGAAATGATCTTGTAAATTTATAAGGGAGTAATTTGAAAACATTGATGAACAATTTAAAAAAGAAAAATTCTATTTTACTCTTTGTTACTTTCTTCATCAATTCTCCTACATTTATTTTTGAATCAAATTTGATAACATAGTGTTTGTAAGTAAAGTAAATTTATACGAATTCTTATGAAGTTATTACCTTACAAAATTTTGTTATGATAATTGCAATTTATAAATTACTTTTTCTTGACTCAGACAATTTTTGTAAAAAGCTGTAACAGATAATAATTTTAGGAGAGTAATTTTGAATATTTTAGCCTTAAGCACAACTTCAAGTTCTGGTAGTATCGCAATATACAAAAAGGATCACATTTCTTACATAAACCATCTCGATATCAAGGTAACTCACTCTGAGCGTTTATTACCGCAAATCGATTCAGGATTAATGAACTCAAAAATTAATATTTCTGATATAGATCTTTTAGTAATTGCTATTGGTCCTGGTTCTTTTACTGGATTAAGAATTGGACTTGCTACAGCTAAGGGTTTATGTATGGCTCATAATATACCATTACTCCCAGTTAGCACTCTTGAGCTATTAGCAAATAATATAGCTCATTCAAGTAGGAACATTCTTGCGCTTGTAGACGCTAGAATGGCTGAAGTTTATGCTGCACTGTATTCACCTGAATTAGATATAATTATTCCAGAAACAAATGCAAAACTATCTGATTTTCTTGAAATGATAAAAGAACCTGTAATTATTGTAGGTGATGGTGCTAAGGAATTTAGTAAAGAAATTTCCGAAAGTAATATTGATCATTCATTTTGTTTGGAACATCAAAATATTCCACTTGCTTCAACTCTTATTAGTATCGCACTTAAAAGCAAGGTTCCCAAATATAGTTTTGTTGATATTTCTGAATTAGAACCAAATTATTTACGAAAATCACAAGCTGAAATAGTGCGTAATGAAAAATTAAATAGATAGAGGTAATTAATGAAAACTCGACCCGGCTGGCATCAATATTTTATGGAAATGGCATATCTTGCAAGTAGACGTTCAACATGTTTACGAAGACAAGTTGGCGCAATTATTATTAAGGATAATCAGATAATTTCTTCTGGCTATAATGGAGCTCCTAAACACATTAGACATTGTGGAATAACCGGATGTCTTAGAGATCAATTGAATGTTCCTTCAGGTGAAAGACATGAATTATGCAGAGGTGTTCATGCTGAGCAAAATGCAGTAATTCAAGCAGCAATTAATGGATCTTCAATACGAGGAGCATCTCTTTATTGCACAAATCAACCTTGTGTGATTTGCTCTAAAATTCTTATAAATGCTGAGATTAAAACAATTTATATTTCTGAACCCTATGAAGATAAACTTGCTCAAGAAATGTTAGCAGAAGCTGAAGTTGAAATGAATATTGTTGATAGAGCTACGGGTATTGTAAAAAAATTATTATAATTAATAATTTCCATTTTCAAGCATAATTATTTCATGATCTTTAGAAATTTGTAGCTTTTCTTCAGATTCAAGAAGTGATCTATGAATTATCGAATATCTTCTCACTTCTTTTGAAAATGTTTCATTCTCAATATCCCGAGAATTTTTTACAGTTAGAATGAAATCATTTTTTGTTGCTAGGAAATGTTCACCTTTAGCAAAAGGTATTTTCTTTCCTTTTTCCTAAATTATCCCTTCCTGAACATTTTCAGCTAATAGGTCATTGACTATTCCCAGATCTAAAACAGATGGATCTATACTATTAGAATAATGTCTGAATATTTCATCAGTATCTTTATTTTGGTAAATATTAATAATGTTATCTTCTGTCTGAATTAGCTCTATACTTTCTATTAGTTTTTGTGCATATATATTATACGTTATAGAAAAGAATAAAGTTATTGATACTATTAAGCGTAACATCTTCTTCCTCCAGATCAGTTCAAATCATTTTAAAGTACAAAATAAGATACAAGTAATGCAAATTAGTGTATTAATCGAATTTAATCTTCAAGTCATCTTCTCTTTTTGATTCAGGTTCTTTAGTTGAAATCGTATCACCAACAGCAATTCCTTCAATAATTTCAACTTGTTGGAAATTATTAATTCCTGTTTTCACAACTATTCCTGTGCCAATAGAATCATTTACGACTTTATAAACTATGTCATTACCTTCATCATCAGAGAATATACAGCGAATTGGAATTACTACAATATCTTTTCTTTCTTCACCTATTATTGTGATATTTGCCGTCATTCCAGGTTTTAATCTATTATCAACTTTTCCCAATTCTATCTCAACTGGAAAAACTTTAACATTATTATAACTGATGGCCATTGCAGCAATTTTTGTAATTTTACCATCGAAATTCTCATATGGATATGCATCAACTTGAATTTTCACCTTCATTCCAACGTCAATTTTTGAGATGTCAACTTCATTTATCTTTGTGTTAACAATCATTCTACTAAGGTCAGCAAGTTTTAGGATTACAGTTCCAGCAGAATATGAACCCGAACTTGAAACAACCATTTCTCCCTCTTCAACAGGTTTTAGGATTATTGTTCCAGAAGCTGTTGAGTACAACTTTGAAAGATTATCAGCAGATTCAATATCTTTAACCAGTTCATATTGCTGTAAAGCAGAATCATGATTTATCTGAGCAGTTGAATATGCATCTTTATAATTATCAAGTTCAGTTTCTGAAATATAATTATCTGCAAAAAGAGCTTTTCTCTTTGTATACTTTTCTTTTGCATTTTCTAATTCTATCTCTGCTAATTTCAAATTGCTATTAACTCTTAAGATAGCTTCAGCTTGATTGTAATCAGGTTCGATCTCTGCAATCAAATCGTCTTTGTTAACAAAATCACCTTCTTCGATATAAAATTTAACAAGTTCTCCACTAACTTGCGATTTTTGCTCGATCTCTCTAATTGGTTGTATTTCACCTGTTTCTTCAAGTTTTATTACTATTGTTCCAAGTTCTACTTCATGATTATTGGCTCTTCCACCAAATTTTGATCTATCTTTTTTATCCCTCGATACATTGCAACTACCTATAACAATTAATGTTAATAGTAACACAGAAATCAATATTACCTTTTTCATGTTTTCTCCAAATTATATTTAATATATTTATTTAAATTCTACAGCTTTCAAATTTAACTTTTGCTCTTTACCGTCACGAATTATAACGAAGTCTATGCTATCACCAACAGAAATATCAAAAACAGCTAATTCGGCATCACGAGTATCTTTTATCATATTTTTGTTGATCTCATTTATGATGTCTCCTTCTTGTAACCCTGCTTTTGCTGCTGGACTATTTCTTTGAATATAATTTACTAAAACTCCGTCAAGGCTTTTAAGTTTTAAATGAGATGCAATGAGTGGATTTATCTCCTGAACTTTAAAACCAAACCAGATTTGACGTATTTTACCAAACTCAATTAATTCACGAGTAGATTTTTTTACAGCATTTACTGGGATTGCAAATCCAAGACCAATACTCCCACCAGATTCAGAAAATATGAAAGTATTAATTCCAATAATCTCACCATAAACATTAACCAATGGGCCTCCACTGTTCCCCTGATTTATAGCTGCATCAGTTTGAACCATATGCCGGTATATTTTGCCATCTTTATTCTCTGCAAAGTCTCTATTTATGGCAGAAATAACACCAACTGAAACACTTGGCTTACTATCCTTTATCAAAAAACCATAAGGGTTTCCAAGTGCAATTGCCCATTCTCCAATTATTAGTTCATCAGAATCTCCAAATAATGCAAAAGGTAAATTAGCACCCTCAATTTTTATTACTGCAATATCATGACCAGTATCTATTCCAATAACTTTAGCATCAAATTGTCTTGTATCTGTAAGAATAACCTTAATTTCAGTCGCACCTTCTACAACATGTGCATTTGTTATGATAAAGCCATCTTTAGAAAATATCACTCCAGAACCAATTCCCTGAATGCTGTACGGGACTTCATCATAGAAACCAAAAAACAAACTGTGTCTACGTTTAACTATTTGTGTTTTGATAACATTGACACTAACTACAGCTGGTTCAACTATTCCTGCAGCAATTGTAATAGCATTTCGTCTTGAGGAAAACACTTCCTCAGTTTTTTTAAACTTTTCTAATTCCAAGTGAGCTGATTCATCATCAAGTCCAACTTCTTTGTTATTCTTTAGCACTGGGTAAAAGATTAAAACTATAACAGTTAACAATAAAATTAATATTACATGATTTCTATTCATACATACTTTCCTATTTTACAAATAAATATATTAACATATTTCCCAACCCGATGAGGAAGTGGATGGCTAAAACAAACATTAACACATATTTATACACAAATTTATTAAAATACTCTTTGATTACATCAACATCAAGCTTTTTATCAAGTAATTCGATATATTTATCTAATTCATATTTTTCCATAACAAATGGAATAAACGTACGCAAAAACTGTTTTGTAACTTCAAATGTAATAGTCGAAATAAAATATTTAATATTTTTTTTAATTGATTTTGGGATAAAATTGAATTTATCCATGAATGTGATCTTATCCCAGGTTTGATGAAAAACCTTATGCTCCCATTTTGTTATTCGTGAACCATCGCTATCATCTTTTGTGTCATTTATATAGTTATTAACCAGTTTGCGGATTTTTTTGAATAACCAGATTTTCTTTCTAAAAACAAATGCTGGAGTAAATGGAAGACGTTTTTTATTGATTCTAATTTCTTTTTTTGGTATGAATAAGAAAAATTTGATCGCAAATATGTAAAGAAAACCAAAAAGCATGTTCACAATTATAAAAACTAACGGTTTGATAATAAACACTATATTCTTCCTTGTTGAAATAACTCAACAAAATATTCTATCGAACGATTATATGTTCTTTCAGCATCATTTGGGAAGTAACAGGCAGGCAATTCATTCATAGATCTGTGATATTGAATACATTCACAGCATATTCCTTTCTTACTGCAAGGATATGTACAGTTGCAGTTTTCCATATTCCTGCTCTGATTATTACAATCCATTCGTTAGCTCCAATTCAATTCTATGTTTAATCATAATTTTCAACTCTTTTTGTCAAATAATTAAGGTTAAATAAACTAGATTATTATATATTCTTGATGTTTCGCTTGCACAATTTTTCAATTAAATATTAATAAAAGAACTAAACTTGCTGTGAATGATCACTCAGTAACAAAATACTTTTCAAGCCAGTTTATTGTATATTGAATATCTTCAGGGATCGGTGCTTCTACCTTCACAATTTGTTTAGTGATCGGATGTTCAAACTCCAGTCTGTAAGCATGTAGGGCTTGTCTTTTAAGATGATTTGCCAGTAAGTACTTAACCTTTTTTTGATAATGAAATGGAACAATACTGAGAGTTCGCTTTAAAGTTGAGTAAGTATTATCTCCCAAGATCGGGCAATTTATGTGAGAGAAATGAACCCTTATCTGGTGAGTTCTTCCGGTTTCTAGTTCAATTTCTAACAAGGAGAAAAAATCATAAAATTTTATAATTTTATAATGTGTAACTGCTTCTCTCCCTTCTGTTGTAACTGTCATCTTAATTCTATCCTTCTTACTTCTTCCAATTAGTGTTCTAATTGTGTCTTCCTCTTGTGCAGGAACACCAGATGTTATAGCAAGATATGTTTTTTTTATCGTTCGTTCTTGAAACATGCGAGATAGTAACGAATGCACTTTATCATTTTTAGCAACAATAAGTAGTCCACTCGTATCCTTATCAAGCCTGTGAACAATTCCTGGTCTTTGCGGATCATGCTGATCAGAAAGTTTCTCATTAAAATGGAACATCAAAGCATTAACTAACGTCCCCTTGGCAATACCTGCTCCTGGATGCACAACCAATCCCACAGGTTTATTCACAATAGCAATATCATCATCTTCCCATATAATCTCAATAGGAATGTTCTCCGGTTTGATCTCTAAATCTTTACTTTCTGGTAGGTTAATTGTAATTATATCGGAAAGTGATAACTTGTAATTCTTTTTAACTGGATTATCATTAACCAATATAGCTTCGTTTTGTAATAGCCTATCAATAAATGATCTTGAATATAACACTTCAATCTCCAAGCTTACAAGATATTTATCAATCCGCTGTTTTTCATTTGCAAGATATTCTATTTTCATGTTGTCAGTTATACTTCATCTTCTTTATTTTGCTTTCTTTTCTCAAGATTTGTTAATGCAATTATTGCTC
>JAVCCD010000212.1 GCA_030765665.1 Candidatus Tenebribacter mawsonii
AACTTTTTGAATCAGTCCTCTGACAACAGTTTGAACCTCGGGTAATTCTGGCATTACTCTTCTTCCTTAATACACTCTTTACATACACCTTTCAAGTTCACGTGGTGCTCTATAACTTTGTGTCCATCAATAATGTCATCTTTGTAAAGATCAAAAGATTTGTCCATATCATATATCTTATTGCATTTAATACATTTAAAGTGAATATGTGGGTATGTGTTATACTCATAACGAACTTCGTTTTCAAAAAGCGAAAGGGCTACCAAAATTCCTTTTTCTGTGAATGTTTTTAAGGTGTTATAAACCGTTGTTTTAGAAAGTGTTGGTATCTCGTCTTCTAAGGCTTGATATATCATATCTGCTGTAGGGTGAATTTTATAGTTCTGCAAGTATTCTAGAATTTTTATTCGTTGCATAGAAGGAGCGATATCATACTCTTTCAGAACCTCAATAATATTTTTCATTATTACTTCCTTGTTACAAGTACAACTTTGTAACGATTACAAACTTGAAATAGAGCTAATGACAGTCAAGAATTAATTTAAATAAACATTTTATTTAGTAATATAATTAGGTTATATTCTCTTGTGATTCTTTTAGTTTTAGGTAAGGTTTATCTGAAACATATTGTAGTAAACTTAAGAGAAGTTTTTTATATTCATTATTTTTAAAATTCTTAAGATTTTTTTTTGCCTTCTCACAATATATCTTTGCTTGTAAAAGCAGATTTACCTCAAAATTTTTAGGTTGTTCGTCATCCAAATAATCATCCATAAGCTGATAAGCAATTCCGAAATTCGTTCCGAATTCCCCTAGTGCTAATACTGTTTTTTCATCTGCTCCAGCAAGGATTGCACCACTTTTACAGCAAGCACTCATCAATGATGCAGTTTTTGCGTTTAAATGAGCAATATATTGTTCGAAGTTCGTAAATGGAGATATGATCTCATTGATCTCACTCTGACACATTTTTTCTACCGTTTCTGTCAAAATTGCTGAGATTTTCGGTTGCTCAAGTTTATTCATTATTAGGAAAGCGTGTGAAAAAAGTAAATCTCCAGCGAGTACAGCAACTTTATTATTAAATCGGTGATTCAGTGTTACCTGCCCGCGGCGATGCGACGATTCATCTACAATGTCATCATGAATTAAGGATGAGTTGTGAATTAGTTCCAAAGCTGCTGCAAGTTCGATTTCTGTTTCATTTGTCTTAGATGTTTTACCATTCAGCTTAGATCTGAGTTCTCTAGCTAAACCTGCTGAGAGAAGAACCAGAATTGGCCTTAATCTTTTACCACGGATTTCAAAAAAATAATTGAATACATTATAAAGATCGATCCTGTTTTCAGTAAAAGATAATAGCCTTTTTTTAAGCTCATTTTCCAGTAAGGAAAGCTCTTTGCCAAGAAACTCAAAAACTTGTTCCAGCCATACGTTCACTTCATTATTCATAATAATCTATCCAATACAAAACCAAGACTGAGCAGAACTCCAAATATCATATGCAATCCGATTGTCGCTGCATTTGCCGGTAAAAGTTCTTTAATTTTATCATAATTTACACGAGCTACTTTTATCGCTTTTATACAGATTGGAAGAGTTAATATCACTGCTAATGTATAGATCGGGAACCAATTCAAAATCACACCAATGATCACCCAGATATAATTGAAAACAAGGAAGAAATAAAATAATTTAATTGCTTTTACTTTTCCAAAAACAATCACCAAGGTTTTCTTCCCTACTGCTTTATCGGCATCATGATCCTCGAATTCATTGATGTATAGAATTAAACCTACTAAAATTCCGATTGGAATCGAAGCCAGCAGAGGTTGAAGAGAGTGAGTTTGAGTAATTACAAAATATGTTCCATAAACAATGAGTGGACCACATGCAATAGCTGTAATGAGCTCTCCTAGCGCAGTATAACCAAATTTTAATGGTTTTGCTGTATAAAAATACCCAATTAAAAAACCACTGATCCCAATGTATAAAATTACATTTCCTGCTGTGATAGAATTTAAATACAAACCGATAGCTGCTGTAGCAGAAAAGCAGAGTAACCCGGCTGTCAGCATAGCTTTCGGACTCAATTCTTTATCTTGGATTACTCTGGAACCACCGCTGAACATGTTATGGTTTACATTGATTTCATCCAGGTTGGATTTATGATCGAAATAATCATTTACCAAGTTTGTGCCGGAATGTACAAAGATTACTCCAAATGTTGTTAATATTAACTTCAATAGATGTAATTCACCAGTCAGATTCCAGGCAATAACTGCCCCTAGAACAACTGATACTAATGATGCTGTGAGAAACGGTGCTCGTGAAGCTTTGATCCATAATTTTATTTTATTCAATTTTCCTCTTTATTTATAGCCTTATGAATGGTTAAGATTTCAAAACCTCCGTAATGGTTTGAAAATAAACCATTGCGAAGGTCTATGACCATTCGCAAGGTTTGTTAAAATTCATCGTAACGAATATTTTCTTTATCTACACCCAGATCGTAAAGCATCGTATCTATGGCATTCAGCATGGCTGGAGGTCCACACAGATAGTACTCAATATCTTCCGGCTCAACATGATCCTTTAAATAATGTTCCAAAATCGCTTCATGAATGAAACCTGTCATACCTTCCCAATTATCTTCCGGTTTCGCATCGGAAAGAGCAATGTGGTAAGTGAAATTCGGAAATTCTCCTTCGAGTTTCCTGAAATCTTCCTCGTAGAAAATTTCTTTTTTGGATCTTGCTCCATACCAGAATGTAACCCTTCTGTTAGTTTTCAACGTTTCAAATAGATGTAGAATATGTGAGCGCATTGGAGCCATACCGGCACCACCGCCGATATACATCATTTCGGCATCAGATTCATTTATGAAGAACTCTCCGTAAGGACCTGAAATGGTAACCATATCTCCAGGCTTCTTACTGAAAATGTAAGATGAAGATATTCCTGATGGAACTTTCTGCAGGATATTCTTTTTGTGGTCCCAGGGAGGAGTGGCAATACGAACGTTCAACATCACTATATCACCTTCTTTAGGATGATTTGCCATTGAATAGGCTCGAGTGATATTTTCAGTATTTCTGTTTTCCAATCCCAGTGCCTTTATTCTGGTCCAGTCTTCACGATATTCTTTTGGAATATTAAAATCATCATTAAAATTTACATGGTAATGGGGTACTTCCAACTGAACATAACCACCAGGTTTGAAATCAAGAGATTCACCTTCCGGGAGTTTCACGACAAATTCTTTGATGAAAGTTGCCACGTTATCGTTGGAAACAACTTCGCAATCCCATTTTTTGGTTGAGAAAACTTCGTCAGGAACTTTGATTTCCATATCTTCCCGAACCTTTACCTGACAGGCCAATCGCCAGTTATCTTTGGCTTTCTTTCGATTGATGAAAGTCTCTTCGGTCGGCAGTAGATCACCACCACCAGATTCCACCTGACAAGTACAATAACCACAGGTACCACCACCACCACAGGCGGATGGTATTAGAACATCATTTTCCACCAAAGCATTCAGCAAAGTTCCACCAGTTTCGACTTCTTTTACATTTTCTATATCATTATTTATGGTTAATTTCACAATACCGTGTGTAACTAGGAATTTTTCAGAAATAACGATAGTAAGTGTTAGCAAAATAATTATCGCTACTATCATTGTAATTCCACTGATTATGATTATCATTAATACTCCATTTAGTGATGCTTGCAGGCAGAACAGGCTCCGCTGCAGGAATTATTATTTTTCTTTTCCGAATTCAATTTTAAACTAAATGCAAAGCTCAATATTGCAATGAATATGGCGAACACAAATATACTTAATAATATTGTTAACATTATGTTCCTCTTTATATATTAATGCCGGAAAACGTCATGAAAGCCATAGCGATCAATCCGGTAAGCAGCATTGTGATTCCAAGTCCTCGTAACGGCTTTGGAACGTTTGAATATTTCAGTTTTTCTCTGATGGCAGCCATTGCAATGATCGCCAGCATCCAGCCTATTCCCGATGAAACTCCGAATACTGTTGATTGACCTAAAGTATATTTTCGTTCGATCATGAATAAAGATACACCAAGTATGGCACAGTTCACTGTTATGAGCGGTAGGAAAATACCCAATGCTGTGTAAAGTTTCATTGAAATCTTTTCGATTGCCATTTCAGCAATTTGCACCATCGCAGCAATAACAGCAATAAAAGCTATATAGTTCAAATAACTCAAATCAACTTCACTAAATTGAGACCCAAGCCAGCTGAGAGCACCTGCTTTTAGCAAATATTCATGAGCCAACCAGTTTACAGGTGTGGTTATAGCCATTACAAATACAACAGCAAACCCTAATCCAATAGCTGTGGTAACTTTTTTGGAAACTGCCAGAAATGAGCACATTCCCAAAAAATATGCCAGTAGAATGTTCTCTACAAAGACAGATTTTATACCTAAACTTAACATTTCTAGCATATCTATTCTTCCTCATAATGGCCAGTAACAGCACGTTGGAGCCAGACGATCAAACCTAATAAAATAAAGGCTCCTGGAGCTAAAACCATAAGTCCGTTATTTTCATATCCAGCATTGTAAAGCGATTGCGGGATCACAGAATATCCCATCAAAGTTCCTGCACCGAGTATTTCGCGACCAGCTCCAACAACGACAAGGATCAGAGAATATCCAATTCCGTTGCCAATTCCATCTAAAATGGAAGGAATCGGTTTATTAATAAGTGCAAATCCTTCCAATCGACCCAGTACGATACAATTTGTAATGATAAGTCCAACGAAAACAGAAAGCTGTTTAGACACATCAAACATATAGGCACGAAGGATCTGATCCACCAGGATTACCATCGTGGCAATGATCGTCATTTCGACAATGATCCTGATCTTTTTAGGAATGAAAGAACGTATCAAAGAAACGATCAGACTTGACATGGCAATGATCACCGTTACAGCAATTCCCATCACCAGAGAAGGTTTCAATTGTGTCGTTACAGCCAGTGCAGAACAGATTCCCAAGATCTGAATCGTAACCGGATTATTATGAATGATAGGTTCAAAAAAAGTTTTCTTATTAGACATTAGATCTCCTCCTTTTGAACGAGTTCTTTTCGTAAATTTCGAAAGTAAGTTTCATATTTTGTTAAATCTTTCAAGAGCAGATTCATCACTCCATCACTTGTTTTAGTTGCTCCGGAAATTCCAGCAACTTCATACATTATGTTTGGTGAATTTGGAGATGGTTCCAATTTTAAGATTTTAACAGAAACCAGATTATCCTCGTCATCCCAAATCTGTTTGCCGATAAATTTATTTTGGAAATTTTCTGCTTCCACTTCTGAACCAAGTCCAGGAGTTTCTGCTTGTTTATAAAATGTGATCCCCAGAATTGTGTTCAGATCCGGTTCCAAAGCAAGGTAACCATACATCGTACTCCACAAACCTTTACCGAGTATTGGAATGCAATAAGCTAAAACAACAGTTCTTGACTTCTTCACATAAACAGGAAATAATCTATCAGATTCTGGTTTTGTATCTTCCTTTTCAGGATCGATATCTTCTACCAGAATTCCTTCCGGCAGATTGATGATCTCACCTAGATTATTTACTACATAATTTTCGATATTTTGATTGTAGAGATCCAATATTTCTTGCTGAGACATTTTATTATTTTCCAGCAGTTTAACAGCTTTCAGAATATTTTTCTTCATATCTACTTCGACGTTTGTCTGCTGTTTGTCTTTCAGATAAAAAGCAGCTGAAGAAAGCAGCCCGGCACAGATTATCGTGACGATGCTGATGAATATGAAAGTGTAGAGGTTACTGTTTCGCATATTTCAACCTCCTCTTCTTGTGGGTCTGCACCACGAAATGATCTATAAGTGGAGCAAAAGTATTCATAAGTAAAATCGCTAGCATCATTCCTTCCGGATAAGCCGGATTCAAAGTTCGCACCAAAATAGCTAGGACACCGATCAAAAATCCATAAAAGTATTTTCCGTTTTTGGTGGAACAGGAAGATACCGGATCCGTAGCCATAAACACTGCACCAAAAGCAAATCCTCCCATTACAAAATGATAATGAGCGGGAAGAGCAAAAATGTGAGATGGATTTGGTGCGAGATAATTTAAAAGTGTACTCATGGCAAATCC
>JAVCCD010000131.1 GCA_030765665.1 Candidatus Tenebribacter mawsonii
TTAATAAATTACATGCAATATTTATTCCTGAAATTGGTTTGTAAAGCATTTATTTTATAGTAATTAGTAATCACTTAAAAACTTTTTACGCCTTATTTCAGTAATAGCATTCTCCTGTTTAACTCAACTTTACCTGATCTCAATTTATAAAAATAAATTCCGCTGGATACTGGTTTACCTGTTTGATCGGTTCCGTTCCAAATAACAGAATTTATGGGTTGATCGGTTGATGAGTTGATGAGGAAAGATTTAACTTTCTGTCCTTTAAGATTGTAGATCACAAGTTCGGTGTCTTCTGTGTTTTCGGAATTTAATGCAAATGAAATCGTTGTTGATGGATTGAAAGGATTAGGGTAATTCGTTAATTCATAATTCGTAATTCCTAATTCGTAATTATCCACTCCTGTTTCACCAATCTCTTCTAATAATTGCGTCATAAAAAGTTCAGCTTCATCATTATAAATATAATAGAGCGGAAAACCTAGTAATACAAAATAACCTTCAGGTTGAGCTTTCAAGGCACAATTCTCTCCGATATATTGATTTCCGGCAACACCATCATATTGGTAAATACCATTTGTAGATTCCGGAAAAATTCCAATATAAGGAAGCATTCCATTGAAAGCAATATGAACCTTATCAGGATCGTTATTAACATCTTCATATTCATCGGAAGTAGCACCGGTAAATTCTATTTCATAAACCTGCTGGACATTACTGCATTCCAGAAAATCTGATCTGAAATGATCGGGAATTTCAAATACTGTCTTCCACCCGGAAATTAGCAAGTTCCCACCACCAGCCAGATAGCAGCCAAGCACATCAAGATTATCATTTATACTATGACCTATAATATCATCATCGTGATAAATAATAGTAGAAAAATTTACTATGTATTCAAGATCGAGTTCTCCCTCATCTGCATAATCATACGCTGTGAAACTACAATTGATAATATCTTCGTAAAATTCATCGACCATTGCATCATCGGGATTTCCCTGCGTTCCATTATTATCATTTGTTTCATCAATTACTAAAATTCCCTGATCAAGTGGAAAGTTTAGAGGTGTAGCCTCATAGATACCTGAGAATGGAGTTTCGTAAAATTCATCTTTTACGGCTTTAAGTTTATAATAATAAGTAGTTCCATTTACAACATCATTGTCCGAGTAGGAAGTTTCGGTAATTATCTGAGTATTAATTTGCAGGAAGGGGTCTTCAGGAGACTCGGCACGATACAAATTATAACCATCAATTCCAACTTCAGTCCAGAATTCATTCCAATAGATAATAACATTTTCATCTGCAGAATAAGCATTATTTATTTCAGCTTTAAGGAATGTAATTCCTGTATTCAGCACCCAATTATTTGGATCACATTCAACATCATCATAAACAGGAATATCTGTGATAGAAATGGTTTGGAGAGGTGTGTTTGGAGCTCCCTGCATAAGTACTGAATCTTGCTCTGTTCCTGCATAAATGTGAAATGGAACATCTATATAAAATTCTGTATCTGTGTTAGATTCGGTTTGCACATACGTCATTATTCGTGGAATTGCCATATATGGATTAAAGAAGTAAGTATATTGTATGGAAGGTAATCCCGGTTGATAGATCCATTGAAGGAAAAACTGATCCAAATTCATTCCGCTTACGTTTTCGCACACTTCCTGAAAATCATCTGTGATCACGTTCCCATTATAATAGTCAGTAAAATATGTTTGTAATATTTGGAAGAAAACCTCATCTCCGGTTTTTAAGCGGAGCATATGCAGAACTGCTGCAGGTTTCTCGTAAGTTGCCGGAGTGAAATAAGCACCTGGCGGAGGATCATAAACTGTATGAGGTGAAGAACCTCCCCAACTAAGATAATATTGTTGAATTGAGGTATAGACATATTCTACCATCGCTTCAAATCCCTGCCAGGCTTCTACGTACAGCGCTTCCGAATAGGTGGCAAAGCCTTCTGAAAGCCAGATATCTTTCCAAGTAAGGCAGGTAAGACAATCACCATACCATTGATGCGAAAGTTCATGAGCGATAATTGTTTCATAGGTATGATTACCTGTTACTAAATAACTTGCAAGTGTTGTCATCGTTTGATGTTCCATGGCAGCGTATGTTGCAAAATTTGTTACAGCATTACCATATTTTTCAAATGGGTAATCCCCAAAAAGACCAGAGTATACTTCCATCATGAATGGCAGGTTGGAAAAATCTTCAGTTGCATTTGGAACAAGGCTGGGAGAAACGAAATTCTGAATTGGAATTCCACTAAATGAAGCATTTAATTCTACGTAATTTTGTGCAACAATAGATACTAAATAAGTAGCCATCGGATTTGATCCTTCCCAGTTGTGTGTCATAGTTCCGTTACCGTTATCTACTATTGAGGTACGCAATCCATTACAAGCTGCCAGCCAGTCATCACGAACAGTTATGTGCAGATCGGTTACCGCTTTATCCCAGGGATGATCATAACAAGGCCACCAATACCGGGAAGCATTAGGATCGGAAATTGTAAAGACATGGCTGTTACTAAAATACATTCCCAAACCATTCCAGATAGGATTGCCGGAATATTCTACAATTGTTGTAAATTGCTCACCCGGGTTTATCGTTCCAAGCTCAATTGTTATTAGACTGCCATCGTATGTATAGCTTGCCGTACTTCCATTTAGTTGGACATCAACCACAGTCATTGCGTCTAGTTCATAAACAATTTCTGTAATGGTCTCTTCAGCTTCTACAACTGCAATAACAAATCCAGAAACAAAGCTGGTTGCCTCATCAATTCCCATTGTAATATCATAATGCAATACATCAAAACCATGAGCAGAATCAGCCCGTGTCATTTCATAATTCAAACTTGATAAATTAGCTTTATGTCTATCACATCTTGGACGTGCAAAAACAGAAATTACCAAAATTAAGAATAAAAATATTATTATGATCTTTTTCATTTTCCCTCCGAGAATTACTCTACAGACGACATTTGTTTGAATTAGAATTCACGCAATTTTTTTTTATAATTATTTACTATTCTTAGTCATTAAATCTATAATTGAAGGGTTTATTTTAATCCTAAAGAAAGAGATTAATCAAATCTGAATTGGAACAATCTCAATTTCTAATTTCATATTTCACATTCATTTAAACCGACGACACGCATGATGGGCAAAAGAGCGAAGCGAATTTTGCCTATTATATGTACGCTACGCCATTTTTTTTGTACATAACTAACTTTATAGTTATAATAAATCTGTTGTACATTAACTCCCATAAAAAAAGTTAATGTACAATACTTTTGTATATTTCTTCATCCAAAATAACTTGCAACCAATTTTTCTGAAATTAATATTTTCATTTGACAGAAAATTGGTTATCTTATTCTCAGCACTCAATAAGTGTGATTGCTAAAAATAGAAAATATTATAAATAGGAGGCTATGAAATTATGGCAAAACAAATGAAATTTAGTCACAGTTCAAGAACCGCAATGAAAAAAGGGGTTGATGAACTTACTAATGCAGTGAAGGTCACATTAGGACCCAAAGGTAGAAACGTTGTACTAGATAAAAAATTCGGTTCACCACTCATCACAAAAGATGGTGTAACCGTTGCAAAAGAGATCGAATTAGAAGAACCTTTTGAGAATATGGGAGCACAACTTGTAAAAGAAGTTGCGGAAAAAACTCATGACGTAGCTGGGGATGGAACAACAACAGCTACAATTCTTACACAAGCAATTATTGAAGAGGGTCTTAAGCATGTAACTGCAGGTGTGAATCCAATGTATTTAAAAAGAGGAATTGAAAAAGCCTCAAGAGTAATTACTGCAAAGATCAAAGAACTCAGTCAAGAGATCAAGAAGAATGAGAAGATAGCACAGATCGCTTCAATTTCTGCCAATAATGACTATGAGATCGGTAAATTGATCGCTGAAGCTATGGAAGCCGTAGGCAACGAAGGCATAATTAATGTTGAAGAAGCAAAATCAATCGACACGTATCTGGAAAAAGTGGAAGGGATGCAGTTTGACCGCGGATACCTCTCTCCATATTTTGTAACAGATGCAGACAAAATGATCACAGAATTTGACGAGCCATACATCCTTCTCTTCGATAAAAAAGTAAGTGTAATGAAAGACCTGCTTCCAATACTTCAGGAAGTTGCTCAAACTGGAAAACCTTTCTTCATTATTGCAGAAGACATCGAAGGTGAAGCACTTGCTACATTAGTTGTGAACAAGCTTCGTGGGACATTGAATGTTGCCGCAGTTAAAGCTCCAGGATTTGGTGACAGACGCAAAGCAATGATGGAAGATATTGCGATTCTTACAGGCGGTACAGTTATTTCTGAAGAGATGGGAAGAAAACTGGAATCTGCAACTCTTGAAGATCTGGGAACAGCAAAAAAAATAATAGTTGATAAGGAAAACACTATAATAAGAGAAGGTGCGGGCAGTTCAGAAGATCTTAATGCACGCGTTAAGCAAATCAAAGTACATATAGAAGAAACAACATCAGATTATGATAAAGAAAAACTTCAAGAAAGACTCGCTAAACTCTCAAGTGGTGTTGCAGTTCTCAAGATCGGTGCAGCTACAGAAACCGAGATGAAAGAGAAAAAAGCTAGAGTCGATGATGCTCTTCATGCTACACGCGCAGCAGTTGCAGAAGGAATAGTTGCCGGTGGCGGTGTAACACTCATCTACGCTGCAAGAGCAATTGATGATATGAAACATGAAACTCACGAAGAAAAAGTTGGAGCTGAAATTCTTAAGAATGCTCTTACAAAGCCTGCTTACTATATTGCTTCAAATGCCGGTGAAGAAGGTGCTATCATTGTTGAAAGGATCAAGAATTCCGATGATGTCCATTTTGGATTCAATGCAGCTATAGCTCAATTTCAAAATCTTTTTGATAATGGAATTATCGATCCGGCTAAAGTTCTTAGAAGCGCTGTACAAAACGCAACAAGTATCGCTGGACTTTTTCTCACGACAGAATGTGTAATTACAGACATCAAAGAAGATGAACCAGCAATGCCACAAATGCCGGGTGGAATGGGTGGAATGCCTGGTATGATGTAAATTCCATTAGGATATAAATTGATAATAGGGGAGGATACACCTCCCCTATTTTTGTATTTAAAACTGGCTAATAAGCTATTCAAAAAAGGCTTGACACTAGAAACCTTCGTTTTTTTTATACTTTGCGTTGCCGAAGTGGTGAAATTGGTATACGCAGTGGATTCAAAATCCTCCGAGCATTAGCTCGTGCCGGTTCGATTCCGGCCTTCGGCACCATATTTTTTTGGAGGTTATTTTATATAAGTATCGTCGTATCTTCTGTTTTAATTTTTACCTAAATATAATATACTGGAGGAATCAATGAGAAGTAAAGTAATCATCCTAGCAATTATCTCAATAATGCTATTACCTATCGCAGCAAACGCAGTCTCTGAAGCAGCCGTAATATTTTTATTAATTGAACCAAGTGCACGAACTGGTGGTATGGGTCAAGCTTATGTTGCCCAAACTGACGATGCATTTGCAGGATACTGGAATACAGGTGCAATGGCATTTAATAGAAAAAAACAATTTGGAAGCATGTTCTCAAATTGGTTTGGCACAATATTTAGTGATATGTATTATTTCCATCTAACAGGAAACACTTATATTGAAGATTTAGGAAATGTCGGATTGAACGCTACTTACATGACTTATGGTAAACAAGATCAA
>JAVCCD010000340.1 GCA_030765665.1 Candidatus Tenebribacter mawsonii
AGTCACTCTTGACTGTTCATGCACGTTCAGGAGTGAACGTGCAACTGAGTTGTTTTCTCGTTACGAAGTTGTACTTCGTAACGTTATTGTTCAGGAAGTTTAACTTCCAAATCAATTGTGTTCCTAAGTTTAACTTAGGAACAAGAAAAGAGGTGTAAAATGAAGTACTGGTTTTCAATTCTAATTATATTGTCTATCATATTTTCTGCAATTGAGTGCATGGCAGAAGTTCCTGATTATGATAAAATGATCGAGAAATTAGAAAGTTACAAAGAAGATACATTAAAATATGAAAATATAAAAGGAGCGTTATGTTTTTATCATCCTGAATCTGAAAAAGTATTTGAATTTGCCAAGGAAGAATTTTATGACAAAATGTATCCAATTTGGAAGAATGACTCACTAAAAGTAATTGAACTAAATAAATTATTAGAGAAATATCCCAAAACAAATTGGAGAAGAACAATGTATCAATATCTCACATATTCACTGCATAATTTAGACAGAATAATACCATTAGTTCTTGTTCTTGCCACGTTTAGAGAAGCATTTCCAAATGATTATAAATCCTTTTCTCAATCAGCAAGATATTATCATGAATTCGATAATAATTTTCAACAAACTCTTGAGTTTGCAATACAAGCACATGAGATGTCATTTAATTATCCTAAAGTAGAATTTTTCCCAAATGAAGAGTGGTTGTTAGAAAAGCGTTCGGCTCCTGTAAAAACTGCAGCTCTTCTGGCTGAGATATATTTTAAACAAAAAAAATATGAAGCAGCTGAGGAAATGCTAAATAAAATTATCAGTAATAATAATTTAGGTTTAGATGATGAAACTACATTAGCAGCATGTTATTTCTGGCTGGCAAAGATCCTTGAAGAAAAAGGAAATAGGGAAGGTGCTGTTCAAATAGCAATTAAAGCAATTATAGCTGGTGATTCAAGGAATTATCATACACCAAAAGCAGATTCCTTATTAAGAAGAGTGATCGCTTACAAAGATCTGTCTAAAACTGAATATTATGATTTTATCCGTAAGCAGGTTGGATACGATGAAGTTGTTTTCTCGGATGTTACAAGCAAAGTTGGAATGGAAAATGTGGGAGCTGGAAGAGTTGCCTGGGGAGATTACAATAATGATGGATTCCAGGATATTTTGTTGAATGGAATGCGGCTTTTCAGGAATATGAAAGGAGTACAATTTGTAGAAGTTACGCAAGCTGCTTTCCCTGATACAATTCGTGGTAATGGTGGTTTGTGGGGAGACTTTGATAATGATGGAGATCTGGATATTATCACCAAAGATCCTGAATTTATCTGGCTGAATAATAATGGAACTTTCTATAAAGTGGATAGTACTAATTCAATTAGAGATAACGGTGTCTCTACAGAAGGAGTTGGAATTGGTGATGTTGATAAAGATGGGTTTTTAGATATTTATTTCGCCAATTATGAAAAGAATTATGTAAATGAAGAAGATCAGCTTTTTCGAGGAATTGGCGGTGGGGAATTTCTGGATATTACCGAGAGAGCTGAGATGCTTCCCAAAGATGGGAAAAATCGCGCAGGACGTGGTGTGAATATGTGCGATTTTGACCTGGATGGTGATCTTGATATTTTTGTTTCCAACTACAGATTAACAGATAATTTTTTGTGGCAGAATGATGGAACTGGTCATTTCAAGAATAATGCTTTTAAGTTTGGAGTTGCAGGAGATGAAGTTGATGGATGGTGGGGTCACACAATAGGTAGTGAATGGGCAGATATAGATAATGATGGTGATTTCGATCTCATCACCTGTAATCTGGCGCATCCCAGATACATAGATTTTTCCAATAAAACCAGATTATACATAAATGAGAATGGGAAATTTATAGATCGCAGAAAGGAAGCTGGGATTAGATTTGAGGAAACACATTCAGAGCCGTGTTGGGCAGATTTTAATAATGATGGTTATGTGGATTTATATATAACCAGTATCTACGAAGGACGCCGGTCATTCCTATATATGAATAGAGGAGATGGGACATTTAAAGAAACTACTTTTTTGGCTGGAGTCAGGCATTTCAATGGCTGGGGGGCAGCTTGTGCGGATTATGATAATGACGGAGACATAGATTTACTGGTGGCAGGTGGGGCAATTCAGCTTTTTCGAAATGAAACAAACAAAAAAGTTAATTGGCTGGAAGTACGAGTAACTGGTAAAAATCATGCAGACGCAATAGGAACGAGATTGATTCTTTCTAACGATGAGATCTCATTCTTACGCGAGATTCAAGGTGGAAAAGGGACAACAAATCAGCATTCATTTGTTCAGCATTTTGGCTTAGGAAATACTAAACCACCGTTCAAACTGGAATTGATTTTTCCAAATGGAATAAAAAAAATGTTGATGATAAATGAGATAAATAAAATTTTGAAAGTGAATGAATAATCTGTTTTTGTAAAGTGTGTCTTTGCGAGTTTTATTCTTGCTGTTACAAACGAAGCAATCTCGTTTAAGTAGATTAAAAAATTTAGATTGCTTCGATAGAATCTCTTTGTAAGAGACCTCGCAATGACGAATAAGCTTTTACAAAACAAAAAAAGAATAAACGGAGGAATTATGAAATACAAATTAATATTTTTGTTACTTCTAGTAGCAATATCAACACAATTGTTTTCTTGGGGTGGATTAGGTCATAAGGTCATTACACGACTGGCAATTGAAGGTCTTCCAGATGAAATGGGTTTCATAAAAGAGAATAACGAATATTTATGTGAGCATTCTACGGATCCCGATAAACGAAAAGATGACGATCCCACAGAAGAGCATAAACACTATATTGATATCGATTATTATAAAGAATTTAATGTTGGTGAGATGATAATGGATAAAGCTGAATTGATCGAGATCTATGGATCTGAAATTGTAGATGAAATGGGAATACTACCCTGGAACACTATCGAAGTTCTTAATAATCTTACAATTGCCATGAGAGAGAATAATAAAGTTGATATTCTTTTTTATGCAGCTGATCTGGCACATTATGTAGGTGATGCTCATCAACCGCAACATTTAATACTAAATTATAATGGAAAACTAACAAACCAGAGAGGTATTCACGGCAGATATGAAACTGATCTTATCAATGCTAATCTAGAAGAACTGGAAGCGAATATCTCACCTATAGAGCTTACACATATTAAAGAACCACTTTCATATGTATTTGATTATTGTACGCAGTCAAATGGCTTTGCAGGTCTTATAGAACTAGCTGATCTTCATTCATTAAAATACAGTGGAAATGAGTATAACGAAAAATATTTCAATATTTTCTGGTTCAAAACAAAATTCATGACGTTCCATCAATTTTCAAATGCAGCAGAAGATCTGGCATCAATGTATTACACTGCATGGATAAATGCGGGTAAACCAGAGATAAAATAAGTTAAAACGATCATCTGACTGCTTAATTCTGTTGATAAATTATAATCCTTCGTCTCCGCTCCAGTCTTTGTTAAGCTATGACTTGGCAGGCAGGATGACAGATATTCTAGATTTAAAAACTATTACGTTTTTATAAGACAGTCAATAACCGCTTAAATATTTGTTAAAAAATTAACGCTTTCTCTTTTATTACTTCAGAAATAGTATAAAGTGAACCTGAGATCATCACAATATCATCTTCATTAGCGTCAGACATTGCTTTCTTTACTGCTGTAATAACATTTTCATGAACTTCATACGGATTGCTATAAAGTTTCACATATTTCACCTGATCCTCAATTTCAGCAGCTCGACTTGATTTGTTTTTTGTTATATATATTTTATGACTCACACTGCAGATATCTTTAATGATCGCTTCCAATTTCTTATCCCGTAAAATTGCCAGAACGAAGTATATTTTTTTTTTCGGGAAGATATCGATCAAGTTATTCCTCAGTGCTTTTATACCTTCTTCGTTGTGAGCACCATCAATAATTACAGTTGGTTTTTGGGAAATTATCTGCATTCGTCCCTGCCAATTCACTTTAGATAATGCTTTATAAATTTTTTGTTTATCGAACTTTCTACCTGTTCTTTGCAGGAACATAATGAATGCTGTGATCGCGAGTGCTGCATTATATGCCTGATGTTTCCCTAAAAGGTTAACTCTAATTGTTTTCAAATCTAGTTGAGGTGAATGATAATCAAATAAAGTTCCAAGTTCATCGGTTTTAATATTCGAAATTGAAAAATCACTTTTATATTCTAGTACTGGAGCATTCAATTCTTTTGCTCTTTTTTTTATAACTTCTTTTGCTTCTTCAACAATATTCCCTAATATCACAGGAGTATTTTTCTTAATAATGCCTGCTTTTTCAAAAGCAATTTTTTTTATTGAGTCGCCTAAACTTTTTGTATGATCAGAAGAGATTGTTGTAATCACAGTTACTGTAGACGCAAATGGATTAGTACCATCAAGTCTTCCTCCTAATCCAACTTCAAATATTGCCGTATCAATTTTATGTGAGTGGAAAATGTCGAATGCCATTGCAGTAGTGATCTCAAAGAAAGAAGCTTCATTTTTTTCTAAAACAGCTTCCCATTTTTTATAGGTAGAAATCAAGTCATCAAGCTCAATATTGTTCCCATCCAATCTGATTCGTTCACGATAATCAACTAAGTGTGGAGATGTATTTAATCCAGTTTTCATTCCGTATTTAATAGATAGAGCTTCGCACATAGCAGCAGTAGAGCCTTTCCCATTTGTTCCAGCAATATGGATTCCGTGTAATTTCATATTAGGTGAACCCATTGAAGTCAAGATTTTATGCATTCTATCAAGCCCAAGTTTCACATTGCCTGAGTGACGTTGATAAATATAATCTAAGAATTCTTGATATTCCATTATTTTCCTAAAAAAATACCTCCAAGGTTAACTTGAAGGTATTATTTATTCTAGTTAGTTACTATTCTGTTAGACTCTCTGGGAGAACATGGTCTTGGAATTTCTCTTCGTGAGGGCATGATACAATGATTTCTCCTGTTTCAAAATTTCCATGCATAAAATACTTGTCTCCAACACCATTTTCAGGGCATTCATAAGTTGTCTTGAGGTAATTCATCCTCATTAAATCACGGGCTGTTCCTTCAAAATTTTCTTCTCTTTCATTCATATATGATTGTATGGCTTTGTAAATGGTGGTCATATTCTTAACACATTGCTCAGATTTTTGCTTTTTATTAACATTATAAGTTTGAGGTAATATTAATATAAAAAACAGAATTACTAATGCAACTAAACTAATTATTTTATAAATATTAAGCTTTTTCATCCTAACACCCCTAAAAATTTTTTTCGATAACACCTTTTTCGAGAGATTTTCGTCAAGCTTTTTGTTTGATGTGAGATGCAGGTTGATTATCCTTGACCAATTATTTACTTTCTTTTAAAAGTCTAAAAAAAATATTGGAGGAAATTATGGCGAAAAGAGTTCTAGTTGCAACGGAGAAACCATTTGCTTCTCAGGCTGTTGTGGAAATAAAAAGAATATGCGAAGAAAAAGGGTATGAGCTAATCTTGAACGAAAAGTATACTGAGCAAAGTGATCTTGTAAATGCAGTGAAAAATGTAGATGCTTTGATTGTGAGAAGTGATAAGGTTACGAGTGAAGTTATTGAAAATGCTGATGATCTCAAAATTGTAGTCCGTGCTGGAGCAGGTTACGATAATCTTGATTGTGATGCTGCGTCCAAAAAAAATATTGTATGCATGAATACTCCAGGACAGAATTCTAATGCCGTAGCTGAACTCGCTTTTGGGATGATGCTTTATATGGCTCGCGGTAAATTTAATGGCAAATCAGGAACGGAACTTAAGGGAAAGACTATTGGAATCCATGCTTATGGTAATGTAGGATTGAATGTAGCGAGGATTGCTAAAGGCTTTGATATGAAAGTGATTGCTTTTGATCCTTATGTAGACAAGGCTGTAATGGAGGCAGATGGTGTTGAACCTGTTGATTCTGTTGAAAAATTATATAATATTAGCGATTATGTATCAGTTCATATTCCTTCTATACCTGCTACTCAAAAATTTATTGATTTAAGATTGATATCAATTATGAAACCAGGCGCTGTAATTATAAATACAGCTAGGAAAGAAGTTATTTGTGAAGATAGTATGATCAAAATTCTTTCTAATAGAGAAGATTTAAAATATGCATCTGATATTGCACCTGCAAGAGCTGAAGAAATGGTAAATAAATTTGGAGATAGAGTTTATTTTACACCTAAGAAAATGGGAGCTCAAACATTAGAAGCTAACATAAATTCCGGTGTTGCTGCAATTAATCAGATCATTGCTTATTTTGAGAAGGGTGATACAACCTTTAAAGTAAATAAATGATATTTAATCAAAAAAAAGAGAACCTGTCGATAGGTTCTCTTTTTGCATTTTATCATGAATTAATAATTCTCTCAAATCAGCAATAAAAGAC
>JAVCCD010000259.1 GCA_030765665.1 Candidatus Tenebribacter mawsonii
GATGGTGGTTATAGCGGTAAGGTCACACCTGTTCCCATCCCGAACACAGAAGTTAAGCTTACCTACGCCGATGGTACTGTTCCGGCGACGGAATGGCAGAGTAGGTCGCCGCCATCTTTATATACTCACACTCTTATTTTTTTATCGAAGGCTTCTATTAAAGAAGCCTTTTTTTTTGTCTTTTATTATGAAAGTATTTATAAAAAGGTTGCATAATTTTATAATACTAAATAAATGACAATAGCATAAGAAGCAAACCAATATGATAATAATTAAGGGAGCGTAATGAAAAAAATGAGTATTTTAGTAGCATTATTTGTATGTGTATTAACAATGAGTTTAGGTGTGCAAGAAACTGTAACTAAATCAGCAGATTATCTATTAGCATTTCAACCGGGGGAAAAAATTGTTCAAGCAGGTTTAGGTTTCGGTATGATGGGATTATCTGGAGATATAGTAATTCCGCCTATAAGCTTTAGTGTTGATATTGCCAAAGAGATAGAGGGGTTTCCTATCTCCTTTGGTGGTTTAATAGGAATTGCAAAATCGGAATATGATTGTGGTTACTCATATGATAATTGGTCTTATACATATTTTGTACTTGGTGCTAGAGCTGTTTATCATCTGAAAATGAATTCTCCAAAAATTGATCCTTATGGTGGATTGATGTGTAGGCTATAATATTGTTACTTTTTCAGGAGATGAGATATATGGACATTCAGCAGCATCAAGTTATATGATGTATGGTTTTTATGGTGGTGCAAGATATTTCTTCAACCCTAAAATGGCTGTTTATGCCGAATTGGGTTATGGTTTTGGATACTTAAATTTAGGAATTTCTTACAAACTGTAAGTTTATATGAATTTATTCATGCAGGGTCATTATCATGATCCGGCTTTTTTTATTCGGCTTAATAATTTTACTATGAATTAGTAGATCAAAAAAAAATATAATCACAAACATAAATATACATGTAATATTAACAGAAAAAGATTGCCTTTAATTGCATTAATCCAATATTTGTCAAAATTTTGGAGGATATTTTGGATGATTTATTTATTGAAGATGAGATAATAGATTTACGTGATAAAATTGCTCATCATAGTGATCTTTACTATAAGAAAAATCAATTTGAAATTTCTGATCATAAATTTGATAAATTAGTTAAAAGATTACAAGCTCTTGAAAAAAAATATCCGCAATACAAAATTAACAACTCTCCAACTGAAATTATCGGTTCAGACATATTGAGTAGTAGTAAAATTATTCAACATAAAATTCGCATGTATAGCTTAGAAAATGCTTACTCTATAGAAGAAATTAAAGAATACATTGAAAAAATAAATGATAATCGTACAATAAATATAACAACTGAATTGAAAATCGACGGATTCAGCATAAACTTATATTATGAAAATGGAAAATTGCAATATGCAACAACTCGTGGTGATGGCTTTGAAGGAGAAGACGTTACGATAAATATTAAAACTATAAAGTCAATTCCGATTGAGATTAATTATAATGAATCAATTGAAATTAGAGGAGAAATTTATCTTCCCAAAAATGAATTTGTACGAATAAATATTGAACGAGAAGAAAACGGAGAAAAACTTTTTGCAAATCCGCGTAATGCCGCTGCCGGAAGCATAAAATTGAAAGATTCAAATGTCGTTGCTTCAAGAAAATTAGATTCAATAATCTATTCAGTTGGATTATTTAAAAACGCAAAGATTAACACTCAAAAAGAGTTATTGGAATTCTTAAAAAAACTAGGTTTTAATGTAGTAAAGTATGAGCATGTTACAAATATTAAGGAAATTATAAATCAGTGTGAAGTATGGGAACGATTACGACATGATCTAGAATATGATATTGATGGTTTAGTTATCAAAGTTAATAATTTTGATCAACAGCAAAAACTTGGGTTCACTTCCAAATCTCCTAAATGGGCAATTGCCTACAAATTTAAAGCTGAAGAAGTAGAAACACAGTTGTTGGGAGTTGATTTCCAAGTTGGAAGAACTGGTGCTATAACTCCAGTTGCTAGGTTAAAACCGGTATTTATCTCCGGCTCTACAGTTTCAAATGCAACTCTGCATAATGAAGATGAAATTAAACGTCTTGATTTGCGGATCGGTGATTATGTAACGATAATAAAATCTGGTGAGATCATTCCAAAAATTATTGATGTGAACTACGAAAAAAGAGAATCGAATTCAAAGGATATTGAATTCCCTAAAGCTTGCCCAGTATGCGAAACATTATTGATGCGAGAAAATGATGGAGCTATTTCTTATTGCAACAATATAAACTGTCCTGCACAAATTAAGAAAAGAATCGAGCATTTTACTTCAAGAGTAGCTGTTGATATAGAAGGGCTAGCTGAAGCTGTTGTAGAGCAATTGATTAATCATAAACAAATTAGTAAAATTCAAGATATTTATCATATTGATTTTGAAGAGTTTAGGCAATATGAGAAGCAGGGATCAAAATCAGCTGAAAATTTGAGAAATGCAATCGAAAACTCTAAAACACAAAAATTTCATAAAATATTATTTGGTTTTGGAATTCGTTTTGTTGGAGCAAAAATATCTAAAATTCTCTGTTCGTATTTCAAAAATGTTGATGAGATAATAAATGCTAGCTATGAAGAACTAGTTGAAATTGAAGAGATTGGAGAGAAAATTGCACAGTCAGTTTACGATTTCTTTCGAAACGAAAATAACATATTAATGATCAACTCTTTGCAGGATGCTGGAATGAAAATGATCAGTGATAATAATATTATTGAGGATACATTAAGTGGTGCAAAATTTATAATAACTGGTACATTAGAAAGACATAGTAGAAATGAGATAAAAGAGATGATAGAGCAAAATGGAGGGAAGGTAATCTCTGCTGTCAGTAAAAATCTTGATTATATTATTGCTGGTGAAAATCCGGGATCAAAATTAAATAAAGCAAGAAAGATAGAATCAATAAAGATCATTGATGAAAGTGATTTTTTACAGATGATTGGAAAAGAAAATTAAATGAAAATCTTGGAAAGATACATTCTGAAAGAAAACTTTAAACCATTTGTTGTATCGTTAATGGTTACCACTTTCGTTATGTTACTTGATAAGATAATTGATCTTTTGAATCTTATTATTGAAAAACATCTCGATGTTGTTACGATTATTTCGATTTTTGGGTTAAGCTTGCCATTTATCTTGGCACTTACTATTCCAATGGCCATTTTGCTTGCTTCAATAATGTCTTTTGGGAGGCTTTCAGTAGATAATGAGCTAATTGCCTTTAAATCTTGTGGAATAAACATTTATACGCTTCTTAAGCCGACAGTAATTGCTGCTCTTCTTATTTCTTTTTTTATGGTTTACTTTAACAATGCTGTTTTACCCGAAACAAATCATCTACTCAAGAATATGATGATAAAAGCAAATTACCGGAGACCCGCAACAGCAGTTGTACCGGGAACTTTCAATTCAATGAAGAATTATACAATTTACGTGAAAGAAAGAATTGATGATGAACTATTTGGAATTCTCATTTATAATAGGGAAAAAACAAAATTTCCACAAACGATATCTGCGGAGTGGGGGAGGATAGAATTAGCTAATGGTGGAAACAGCTTGAAAGCTATCCTTTATAACGGGCAGATGCATGAAAGAGATCAGAAAAATCCTGCTAAATATAATATTAGTGAATTTAAGAAGTTTACTTTGAATCTTCCAGATCTGGGTTATAAAATGAATAAGGAAGGTACAGATTATCGTGGAGATCGAGAATTGAGTTCCAGTTCTATGCAGGATATTGTGAACGAAAGAAAAGTCAGAATAGGTGTAATCGAATCTGAGATAGACGAAATACAAACCAATATTAGCGAAATAAACTCTAAGGAAAAGGAACTCATTGATAAAAGCGAGTTGAAGAAGAATTATAACCGATTAAATTTAAAGCAGGATAAAATCACTACATTGCGTTCAGATGTCAGGAAGTATCAGGTTGAGATTCATAAGAAATATGCTATAGCATTTGCATGTGTAATCTTTGTTCTGATAGGTGCACCAATAGGTATGATGACCAAAACCAGTGGCGTTGGGATGTCTTTTTCTGTGAGCGCACTTGTGTTTCTGATTTATTATGGAGCATTAACCTTAGGTGAAGAGCTTGCTGATAAAGGAATTGTCTCTCCGTTCCTTGCTATGTGGATTTCTAATATTGTTTTTAGTATTATTGGAATTTATCTGGTTGTTATTTCTGTTAAAGAAATGAGAACTTTTGATCTCACTAAAATTCGTGAAAAAATGAATAAATTTCTAGGTTTTGGTATCAAATGAGATTATTAGATAAATATATTTTATGGGAATATATAAAAATATTCTTAATCATTTTGTTCTCTTTTTCAGTTCTCTTTATGGTTGTAGATATTTCGGATAGATTGCCACGTTTGTTGAGTAAGGGTGGAGAAATACATGATATTATATTATACTTTCTACTTCGGATCCCATATCTTGTTCTACTCTCATCTCCTGTAATGGTACTACTTTCCGGTCTTTTTCTAATGAATAATCTCTCGAAATATAGTGAATCAGTAGCGATTAGGGGTGCAGGAATCAGCATACTAAGAATGGTGTCTCCACTTATCTGGTTTGGGTTAATATTCAGTATTTTTA
>JAVCCD010000155.1 GCA_030765665.1 Candidatus Tenebribacter mawsonii
ATATTTTTAAAACCTATTTCACTCATAAGATCCACAGCTTTTTTACTTCGAATTCCTGACTGGCAATAAACCAAATATGTTTTCCCCATATCCAGTATTTTTAAAATCTTTTTAAAATCAGAACTATAAAAATCAATATTTATTGCATCTTCTAAACAACCATTACTATATTCTTCTACGGTTCGAACATCAAGAATTATAAGCTTACCATTTCCCTTAAAACTCTTCACTATTTTTGCTGCTTTTTCAATTTGAATATCATCGGCTATATATTTGGAAGAACTTCCTTCCGGCAAATCAACTTTGCCAATTATTGTAAAATTGATAACACTTTGATTAGGATCATTAGAGATTATGGTGATAGTCGTTTTCAGCTTAGAAGAATATTTATCTGGTTTCATGCTGATAGTAAAAGAACTCTTTTCTCCAGGACTGATAATAAATTTTGCAGGATAAATGGAAAATTTCTTATCAGATGTCTGGATGTTGCGAATGTATAAGTCTCTCTTACCAGTATTCTCAATCTTGATTATTTCCGTTCTTAATTCTCCAGACATCAAGCCTTTTAAAATTAATGTTTCGTTTTGAACGAAAATCTGAGGTGGATTAGCAAGTTCCAGGTTCGTCAAAGTCGAAAAATCTTCAAGAATGTTTACCTGCAAATAGATCTCACCTGACTGAGGTTGGCCGGCAATTTCAAAATCCAGCCAGATCTTTTGCGATAATTTACCCAAATCCCGATTCGATGTATCAAAATTTAGAACCAATTTTCCATATGCTGCCGGCAGTATTGTTTGAGGTTCAATCTGCATCTCTACACCTATATAATCTTCAGAAAAAAAGATAGAGATTGAATCTTCGGTTGTGTTATGAATCTTGATTTTTTGGGACTGGGTTGAACCCGTAAAAATATCTCCAAAATTAACGGTGTTAATATCAGAATCTAATTGCCCAATTTTTTTTCTTAATTTTCCTGGAGTTGCAATTACAAATCCCTTAATAATAAGCTTAATTATTTTATTATCTATGCTGGTATTCACCTTTATAGATTTACCAAAACTGCCCGGTCTGTTATTAGAATCATATTCAACAGAAATGATCCCTGTTTGTCCTGGCTTTATTTCATCAGTTGACCAACTGGGAGCTGTGCAGCCTCAACCGGCTTTTACTCTAATCAAGTGAAAAGGTTCATCTCCAGTATTGGTGTATTTGAAATCTACTTGGTGAGGTCCATCCTCTTCTTTGATCTTGCCAAGATTATATTCTAATGTTTCAAATTTTATTATTGGTTTAGACAGCAACAATACAAATGCTAATAATAACATTACTACTAAAACTATTTTTTTCAATTTTGTCTCCTCTTTAATTAAAAAATTTAAATTAACTCTAAAAAAATCATATTTTATCATTTAAGATCCACACACTATATTATTATAAAGACAACAAAAGTATTTATGTATCTTAACAATGTCTTTTAATGAGTATTAGGTTTAACCTGTCAAATTATTTTATACATTGTCATTCCCAACTCAGATTGGGAATCTCTAGGCAAGTATACAAAACAAAGACTTTCCGAAAACTATCTAACCTTCAATAATTCTTTGCTTTCGGAAAGTTCACATAATAGTTATATTTAATTCGAGGCAATTCTTAAGTCTTGCAAGTATACATCATAAAGACTTTCCGAAATCTAATTAACTCTCAATTTTTCTTTGCTTTCGGAAAGTTAACATAATAGTTATTTGTAATTCGAGGCAATTCTTAAGTCTTGCAAGTATACAAAACAAAGACTTTCCGAAATCTATCTAACCTTCAATAATTCTTTGCTTTCGGAAAGTTAATATCGTATAGAAAACTGAATGCAAGATTCCAACCTAAAGCTGGTAAACGTGAGTATAACACAAATGATATTACAAAAAAAAAGCCACGGCGAACCGGGGCTAATTTCTCTTATTTCATAAGTAGAGCGAGCTGCTAGCTCGCTTTAACGACCAAGCTGGTCGTTTTACAATATTTTCCACAACAAAAAAGCCCCGGCGAACCGGGGCTAAATTCCTTATTTCATAAGTTAGAAAAAGTTGCCCCGTCCCAATAAAGGTCGGGGCTAAATTCCTTATTTCATAAGTATCATTTTCTTAGTGCTGTTATAATTCTGTGTCTTCATTTTGTAGAAATAAACACCACTTGATACTGATTTATTACTGTTATTTGTTCCATTCCATAATATTGTGTAATTCCCTGTCTCTTTTACTTCGTTTACCAGTCCCTTAACAAGCTGTCCCCTTATGTTGTAAATTTCCATTGTTACATTAACTGGTTCTTTTACTGAATAGGAGATCTTTGTAACTGGATTGAACGGATTAGGATAGTTGTTATTCAGTTTCGTATGTAATACAGGAAGATTTACTTCTGCATCAACACCAGTAACTGTAAGAGATACAGGAATAAGCACATCATCTCCAGCGTTGTTATTAATAACCAGATCTGCTACAAGTACATCACCTTCTTGAAGGTCTGTAGCATCAAATGTTACTTCTACAACAATAGATCCGCCATCTCCAGGAACAGTACCAGAAGCATTATTGGTGATAGAAACCCAACTTTCTCTAGTATAAGGAATAGCAAAACCTGTAACTTCCATACCACCAGGGAATGCACCAATTAATGTTGTTGCCCCTGTAGC
>JAVCCD010000043.1 GCA_030765665.1 Candidatus Tenebribacter mawsonii
AATTACGTAAAAGATTAAACTACGAGATAAAAATTATGAGTTTAGGACTAATAATTGCTTTAATATACATTTAGTTCATTAGGCGAATTTTTTTAGATTGACACTAAAGTGCCAATATTTATTTATATGCGTGTAATAAAAAAATAAAAAATAACATATTCCGATATTGTGGAGGGAATATGAAGAAATATTTATTAGTTTCAATTATAGTTTTAGCTTTTAGTTCTTTAGTTTTTGGGGCTTCAGTAAAAATAAGTGGAATTGCTATATACGGACCTGGTGGAGTACAGGATGATGAAGTCTCATATGGGGAAAGTATAGACGCTATAGCAACATATTTACCTTCAGAGATGAGTTCAGTTGATAATGTTTATGGTGGTGCAGCGGGATCGATTTTTGTTTTATTTTATAGTTCAACAGTGCCCTCTGCAGCTAACTATCTGGGTTATACATTTACTACAATTAATAATATTGGTGCATTAACGAGTACAGATAATGTCCCATGTGAATTTACTTTTGATTTCACATTACCAGTGTATTCAGCTGGCGGTGCATACTCTTTTCAGATTGCTTTTGGTATGACAGGATATGATATCACATCTACTTCTCTAAATGCAACTAGGCAAGCAAGTTATATAAATACATCTAATGGTAATCCGACAACAATGTTGAAATGTTCGGATTCAACAAATCCTTACTATCCTTTCGGAGCGAATGAGGAATATAAGTTCCCCTATCTTATAGGTGTAAATGACGGACCATTACCCGTAACATTAAGCTCTTTTAGTGTTAGCTTAGTTAACGGAAAACCAACATTATATTGGACAACTCAAAGTGAATCTAACAATGCCGGATGGATAGTATCTAGAGCGTATGGTAATGATCCAACAGAAAATGGTTTTGTGCAGCTTAATTTGAGTGAAATTCCTGGTCAAGGGTCAACAACTGAGCCAACCGACTATGTATTTGTAGATGAATACCCAATTTTTGAGAATCAAACTTATTGGTATTTATTAGAAAGTGTTTGTACAGATGGAGTTGTAGAAACCTATCCACTTGTGCAAATAACAATTCCTCAAGGTGGAACAGATCCAGGTACTCCTCAAGCTGGTCCCGTTTACGGACTAAAACAGAACTTTCCTAACCCATTTAACCCTGATACTAAAATAAATTACATGTTGAATGAAGATGGTCATGTAGAGCTTATCATATACAATCTCAAAGGTGAGAAGATTAAGACAATATATGAAGGAAATGTTCAAGCAGATATGGTTCAATCAGCTTATTGGGATGGAAAAGATGCAAACGGTAAAACTGTTGCAACTGGAGTTTATCTTTATCGTTTGAGAACAAATAAAACAGTATATTCAAGACGTATGTTATTAATGAAATAATAAACCTTGCGAATGGTTGAAGACCTTCGCAATGGTTGTAAATAATTTAAACCCATCAGCTTTTACTGATGGGTTTTTTCTATTTGGTAGTTTTCAAATAAATTGATTCACCTTTGATAAAATTACTAAAATTCTTAGATTCTTCGAGGGAAAGACAAGGTGAGTCTCTCAGAAAGACAAGAATTTACTATATATTAGATGTCTTAATACGTTCTTCCCGAAAATAATAAAAGTTCATATACCAAATTATGTTAGTTAGAAATTTTAAGTGGGGAAGGCTCACCATTAATAAAAGCTATAACATCAGAAGTTGGGAAATATAATTGCTTGAATTCATCTGATAATGGTATAAAATAAATTGCTTTTTTAACATCAGAAGCAAAAATATCAATTTCATCTATTACGATTTTGTTATTAATTTTATAGGAATTTAAATATTCATAACCAATTTTTTTAGCTACAGAATCTGTTTCACATCTCAAAAATTCAGGATAATAATGAGATTTTGCCTGAAGGCACCAATCCCATTTTAAACAATCAAAAAAGAATTTATCCACATCAGGAAAGCTTTCAATTGCAAATTGGAATAACTCAAAGGCATTTTTTTTCCAATTCTTTGTTTGCAGATCATAGTTTCTGGATTGCAGAAATTTAAGAAACTCAATAAAGAAAGCATAGGGAGTATTAAATTTAGGTATTAGATGTTTAAGAATCATTTTATATTTATTTGAATTTGAAAAAGCATCTAACAAAGTCTCAATTTTGTGCATTCTATTTAACTCTGCAAACGTTAACCAATTATTTTGCAGGATTATATAAGGACTTGTATTGGATGACATTATCCCAAATGTTTTTACATTTTCTGCAATTTCCGTACCTGGCAGAACTTTAAGAAATCCTAGTTGTAAATGATCTGCACCAAGATTGAAAATATCATTAAATGATCTTTCAAGATTTTTAATGGATTCAAATGGTAATCCTGCAATCAAATCAACATGAATATGAATATTATCAAATGAAATGAGCTGCTTGACCATTTTAGAGGTTTTACTCCAGTTATTGGTACGATGAATGGCTTCTAATGTTTCGGGATTTGTAGATTGAATACCGATTTCAAATTGAAATAAATTTTTTGGGCAGTTTTTAAGAATTTGCATGTCTTCTTCATCTAATAATTCAGGATGGATCTCAAAATGGAAAGTGATTTTAGGATTGAGTTTGATCAGGAATTTCCAAATTTCACGTGAATGTTCTTTTTTGGCATTAAATGTTCTATCTACAAATTTAATTATTCTGGGATTTTGCTCAATTAGGAACATCAATTCTTTTTTAACAATTTCAATGTCTCTAAATTCAAGAAGTTGATCTGAGCGAGAAGATAAACAATAACTGCATTTAAATGAACACCCTCTACTCGATTCATAATAAATGTACTTTTCGCTGATCTCATGGAAGTCTGATAGAATATATGGAAATGGAATTCCAGAGAAGATAGGATTTTTCTTTCTGATTATAGCATCAGAAATATTTAGGTTATTCTCTAGAATATATCGAAATCCTGCTTCACCGGCTCCACAAATAATAAAGTCGATTTCAGGGAAGTTTTGCTGCCAGTCTTTTGGATTGTAACTAACTTCCGGACCACCTAGAATAATTTTAGAATCAGGAAGTATTTTTGTGATTTCAGGTAATAGTAATCGTACAAGATCAGTATTCCAAATGTAAACTGAAAATGCTAAAATATCCGGTTTATTGAGAGCTATCTGCTCCAGTATTTCCAAAAATTTTTGATTTATAGAAAATTCAATTATCTTTAGTTCATAGGCAAGATCACTTACATAATTCCTGAGATATCTAATTGCAAGATTTGAATGTGTGTATCTGGCATTAATACAGATTAACAACAGTCTTTTCATTTTAATTCCTGTAAATTATAGAGAGAACATCTCCTTTGCTCTGACCAAGTCTTCTGGGAAATCTATTTCAATGCAGGGGACACCATCTGTAGGAACAGCTTTTAGAATTACGTCTTTTGCTAACAGATCAACTGCAAATTCAAAATAGTTATTAGATTGCCCATTTTCAACTCCAAATTGAAGATGTTGCACAAAGCGTCCTAAAATGTCCTTATTAAATTTTCCAATTCCAATAAACTCACCTGCACATTTAGGAATGGGAAGCTGTTTGCTGATTTCCATAATTCGCATATCTTCATTTATGATCATTTTCACTTCTTCTTCTGCACAAGATTTAGTTTCTAAAAGTAGCTGGGAATATTGTGAAGATTCAGATATTTTCTTAAGTAGACCACTTTGGAAAAGTACATCAGCATTAAAGTATATAAAATCGTCATTCAGATGTTCTCTGGTTAGCCACAATGAGTGAAGAGTGTTTGTTGTGTCATATATTGGGTTTTCAATAAAAGTGACTTGTTCGGCGCTGATTTTCTCTAAAATGTGAGCTTTAAGTTGCTCAATTTTGTAGCCCAGAACAATTACAAAATTGGTTATACCAACATTCATACAACTTTCTAATTGATGATGAATTATAGAACTCTTTCCAATTTTAATCATGCTTTTCGGTAAGCCACCAGATACCTTTTGCAGTCTTTTTCCCATTCCAGCAGCTAAAATTACAGCTTTCATATTTTCTCCTTATTCAATTAATTATTTTTCAATTTCATACATGCTCAATTAGTCAATTCATTTTTATTAATACTTGTTTTCAGTAATTATCAATACGTACAATTTCATAGACAATTAAAGCTATAATTATTATTTGCCTTTAGTAAAAGATTAGTTAAATTTAAATTTATAAAAGATAATAAAAACAAAGTTAAAATTTGGAGGAAAAATGGAACCTGTTGATTTCAAAAAGCCGGAAAAAACACAAGAAGAAATTCGTATTGAAGAAAATTTAGATAGAATCAAACATAAGTTGATCGTAATTAGCGGTAAGGGTGGTGTAGGAAAAAGCACAGTATCAGTTAATGTAGCTTATGGTCTCTCCTTACAAGGATACAAAGTGGGAATACTTGATGTTGATATTCATGGTCCATCAATTGCTAAAATGCTAGGAATTGAAGGAGAAAAACTACAAATGAAAGCTAAAGGTGAATTTCCAGAACCTATAAAAGTAACAGAAAATTTATATGCTCTAACTATTGCAACTTTGGTAGATAATCCGGATGATCCAATAATTTGGAGAGGTCCAATAAAAATTGGTGTAATTAAGCAATTTATGCAGGATATAAAATGGCCAGAACTTGATTATCTTATTGTAGATTCACCTCCTGGTACAGGAGATGAGCCTTTGAGTGTTGTTCAAACATTAAAAAAAGTTGATGGCTCGATAATAGTTTCAACTCCGCAAGATATTGCACTTTTAGATGCTAGAAAGACAATAAAATTCTCACAAAAAATGGATGTTCCAGTTTTAGGTATTATTGAAAATATGAGTACATTTGTTTGCCCACATTGTGGTGAGAAAACCGATATATTTTCTGGTCTTGGAATAGAAAAAGCTGCAAGTGATTTCAATATTGATATTTTAGGAAACATTCCAATTGATGTTGATATAGTTAAATCTGGAGACTCTGGTAAAGCATTTCTCAAATATCATAAAACTAAAGCTTCTGCAAAAGAATTTCGAAGTATTGTCTCTAAAATTTCAGAAAAAATGAAATAATCATAATCTGGTAAATTTAAGGCGATGCAACTGCATCGCCTTTTCTTTTTTGGCAATTAACATATGATAAATTTATTAAAATTTTTTGATATTAAAAATTCCATTATCACTTTCTTGACAACGAATATAGACTAATTAATAAAGGAAAACAGAAAAGAGGTAAATAATGATTATTGACTCGCGGTATAAAGTAGAAAAAAAATTAGGTGCTGGTGTTTGGGCAACTGTATATAAAGTAATCGACCTTAGAACTCAAAAGAGATATGTTCTTAAGCTTTTCCAAATGATCGATTCGGATAGCCTTTATGAGAAGTTTTCTGCTGAGAATATGCATCATATTACCAAGCTACATCATCCTAACTTGATACAGGTAAACGATTTTGGTAGTTATGAAAATCATATATATTACCTTTGTGAATATTACGAAGGAAAAACTCTCTCCAACTTTAAATACCGTAAATCTAATGAGGAATTATTCTATGATATAATCGTACAGATTTGTTATGCTTTGAGTGCACTTCATAGTCAGAATATTATTCATCGAGATTTAAAACCCAATAA
>JAVCCD010000057.1 GCA_030765665.1 Candidatus Tenebribacter mawsonii
ATTGGTAGGAAGAATATAGCAATTGTGTCAATTATTCCAACTCTAATTATCATTTTATATTCAGTAATGCTTTTTAAAATGAATATGATTAGTTTAAATATTTTTATAGCTTTTACTTTAGCGATCTCCTTTCCGCTGGCTATTATAATAGTTTACATTCTAAGAAAAAGTGAAACAAAGAGATTTGCAAATGCTTCGTCTCTAATGAAAATTAATATGTTAATGTTGTTAATAATTTTATGGGTTGGTTAAAATGAAAATTTATGATAAACTTCTAGATCTTGCAAAAACACGAGCTAACTATTTTTGCCTATTAGATCCTGATGAATTGCAGGCTGATAAAACAAAAGATTTTGCAAAAATGTGTGAGGAAAATGGAGCTGATGGGTTACTGGTTGGCGGTAGTATAATGGTTAATAACAAATTCCAATCAAATTTGAAGATCATAAAAGAGAGCGTCAACATCCCAGTTTTAATCTTTCCAGGGATTTTTGATTTCGTATCTCCGTATGCTGATGCACTCCTTCTACTAAGTGTTGTTACAAGTAGAAATCCACAAATGCTCATTGGTGAGCAAGTTCGTGCAGCACCACTAATAAAGCATTATGGCTTAGAAGCAATAGGTACAGCTTATATGATAATTGAATCGGGGAATAGCACATCTGTTCAGTTTATGAGTGGTAGTTTGCCTCTACCAAGAACCAAGAATGATCTAGCTGTTGCACATGCTTTAGCTGGTCAATATCTTGGAATGAAGCTTATTTATATGGATGCAGGAAGCGGTGCAAAGTACGCAGTTGCAGATGAAATGATTACAGCTGTTAGAAAAAATGTTGATCTTCCCATTATACTCGGAGGTGGCATAAAAACACCTGATGTGGCAATGCAAAAAGCTAAAGCGGGAGCTGATTTCATAGTCACTGGTAATGTGCTGGAAGATAACCTCGATCCAAAATTGATTCGGGAATTTGCTGATGCAGTTCATAGTATAAAACGATAATGATTGATATTCATACTCATATCCTTCACAATTGTGATGATGGCTCGGATAGTCTTGAACTTTCTTTAAAACAGATCTCGAACATGATCGATAAGGGTGTTACGGATATTGTACTCACACCTCATTACATGAACAGTTATGTTCAGACTGATGCTATAATCATTGATAAACAATTTAAAGAGTTACAAAATGCTACAACAGATTTAAACATAAATCTACATAAAGCAGGAGAAATATTTTTAACTCCAGGTGTAGATGAAAAGATTAGTAAAAACCTTTGTATTGGTGATTCTTCCTATATTCTCGTTGAGACTAATATGGGTGAATTCACACCAGACATTTATGAAACATTATTTCTATTAGTTCGAAAAGGGTACAAACCAATCCTAGCTCATCCAGAACGTTATAATTATATTATGAATGATCCTGAAATGGCAGAAGATTTTTTGCATAGGAACGTTTATCTACAAATAAATGCAGGAAGTATTTTAGGGCTTTATGGAAGTAAAGTTGCAAAAACTGCTTGGTATCTCATTAATCATGGGTTTGCGCATTTTATTGCTTCAGATAACCATTGCAAAGTGGACGAATATATATTACCCGTAGCATTAGAAGCAATTCGAGACAATATTGATGATTATACTGTAAATCTACTTTCAGAGGTAAACCCGAAGAAAATGTTAAACAATGAAAAAATTAAATATTTCTATCTTGAAAAACAACCAATCGTGAAGAGTGGATTCTTTAAAAAAATCCTGAATAAATTATGACTAGTAAAATACTAATAACCGGAGTTAGTGGTTTTATTGGACGGAATATTCTAAGACAGTTAGTTCAAAAGTATGATAATATTACTGCACTAATTCGTCCCGGAACCAAACAACTGCGGATTGAAGAATTCATTGATAAAGTAAATTTCAAGGAGATCGATCTTACAAATATATCAGTTTTAAAAGAATATCTTGATGAAAATGCTTTCGAAATAATAGTTCATATTGGTGCAGTTCGAGGTGGTAGAAAATCTAGCAAATCAGATTATTTTGCTGCAAATGTAAATGCAACTGAGCAGCTTGTAATCAATGCAAGAGACAATAACTCAAAATTTATTTTCTGTTCATCGGTTGGTGTATTTGGAGCAATTCCACTTGAGTTACCAGCAAACAATTATACAAAACGGCAAGAAGATAATTACTATCATTTCACAAAAATTCGAGCTGAAGCGATAATACAGAAGTATGTTCTATATGGATTAAAAGCTGCGATTGTAAGACCTTCGATTACTTACGGAACCAATGATTTTGGCTTTCCATTTACACTAACAAAACTAATTGATAAAAAACTTCTTTTTCTACCAGATCAGGATGTAATAATTCACCTCGCAAATATTAATGTTATCGCTCAAGCTTTTATGAAATTAATTGAAATTGATTTTCACTCGGGAGTTTGTTATAATGTTGCTGATAGCCATCCTGTTGAATTACACAAACTTGCAGAATTCATAAATAACGAGCTAAGAGGTAAAGCATACTCAACAAAAAAAAATATAGATATTAAATATTTTAATAATGGAGAAAGATTAGCAAAATATCTTAAGAGTGAGCTCTGGATTGCCCGTTTTCAATTGATTTCCAGACACTGGTATTTTGATGTTGAAAGCAGTTATTCCGATTTAAGTTTGAAGGGAACCGATACAATACCCAATTTTAAGATCGTCACAGATTGGTACAAAGGTCTGAGCTTAAAATGAAATAGGACAATTAATGGCGATTCCGATAATTAAGAACTGGAAAAAATATTTTGCAAACACAGATGAAGGTCTCGGCTCTTCTTATGAAAGAGTTGTATTGAATAATAAATTGGAATCCATTTGTAAGCATTTCAATGTTTCATCAGTTCTAGAAGCTCCTAGTTTTGGATTCACTGGATTATCTGGAATTAATAGTGTGGATTTGGCTAAGAAAGGAAAGAAACTTACTCTTTTGGATAACGATGAAGATCGTATTAACTTAATAAAGGAGGTATGGAAAGAATTAGAACTTCCACTCACAATCGAATATTCACAGCACTTCCAATCCTTACCTTTTGCAAAAAATTCATTTGAACTTAGCTGGAATTTCTCGGCGTTATGGTTTGTGGATGATATCTCTGAATTTCTTAAAGAACTTTCAAGAGTTACATCACAAAAGATTCTACTATGTGTTCCCAATAGAAATGGTATAGGTTACATTTCTCAAAAAATCCTTGGATTTAAGGAATTAAAAAACCAGTTAAATGAAAAAAACATATTACCAAAAAATATAAAACAGGAAATGAAGAAAAATGGCTGGATTTTGATCGATAGCAATTATATTGATTGTCCACCCTGGCCGGATATTGGTATGCCAAAAGAAAAATTCTTGAAGATGTTTGGAATGAGTTGGTTGATAAAAAAGAAAGAGCATAAGCCAATAACTATCATGGATTATTATAATGGGAAGGATAGCGATTTCCCAGAAAATATGATGTCTCATTTCTGGTTTGAAAAGAAGGCTCCAAAATTGTTGAAAGCATTTTGGGCTCATCACAAGTATTTTTTGTTTATTCCTATGAATCAGGTAAAAAAAAAATGAAGAAAAGCAGTATTAATTGGATAGCTGGCATAATTCTCGGTGCAATCTTCCTAATCGCATGGGTGCGAATTGTGGACTGGCAAGAATTCTTAAGCTATTTTCATCAGTTTAATCTTAAAATGGTTTTGATTTTTTCATTATTTTACTTGTTAGCATATTTTTTTAGGAGTTTACGCTGGAGAATAATTCTAAAACCGATATATAAAATGGGAATTATGGAAAGCTTCTCCATCTTTATGTCTGGAATGCTTATTAATTATCTCATCCCGATAAGAGCTGGTGAAGTAGCAAAATCGGTAATTCTTAAAACAAGAGAGAATGTTAAAATATCAGAAAGTCTTCCATCTATTTTTATAGATAAACTTACTGATCTTTTCCCAATAGTATTCATAATGATACTAATTCCACTTGTTTCTGTTAAACTGAATTCAACACTTTACATTATAATAGCTGCCTTATTCTTCATTTTTCTTTTATTCCTCTCATTTCTTTTTTTTGCAGTACATAATAAAAGCAAGGCGATAAAAATATTAAGCTTTTCCTTAAGATTGTTGCCAATAAGATATAAGAAAAATTTTGAAGATTTCTTCATTAATTTTGTGGATGGAATGGCGATAATGAAAGGTAGGTTAGCAGAGAACTGCATTGTATATTTACTCACATTATTTGCAGTTCTATCTGAGGCAGTTTATATCTTTGCTGTTTTCAGAGCTTTTGGTTCCGAAGTTACGTATCTTAAAATATTATTTGGATACACACTGATGAATCTTACATACATATTGCCAACTCCCCCTGCACAAATCGGTTCGAATCAGTTCATGTGGGTTCTGATATTTTCATTTACATTAGGAGTTAATGAAAATCTTACAAGTGCAGCGGTGACATTTTCTCACTTATTAACTTCGATCTGGATTTTTCTTACAGGTGGGATTTCTCTGATTGCACTTAAGATAAATCTAAATAAATTATTGCAGAATAACAAAAAGGATTAATATGAAAAAGAATATTGAAATACTTGAGAAACTTCCAGAAATTAAAGAAAGAATCACTCAGGAAATTGGAAAAGTAATTGTAGGTCAGGATAAAATTATCGAGCAAATGTTGATTGCTCTGATCTCAAATGGGCATTGTCTTTTAGAAGGTGTACCAGGTTTAGCAAAAACATTAATGATATCAACAATGGCAAAAGTTTTGAGTATGGACTTCAGCAGGATCCAATTTACTCCTGATTTAATGCCTTCGGATATCACAGGAACAGATATTCTAGCAGAAGATAAAGCTGATGGTAAACGATATTTTGAATATATTAAGGGACCGATCTTTGCAAATATAATATTGGCTGATGAAATAAATAGAACGCCACCCAAAACGCAAGCTGCATTATTACAAGCAATGCAGGAATATCAGGTTACTGCTGGTAATAAAACTTTTGATCTAGATAGACCATTTTTGGTTTTGGCAACCCAAAATCCTATCGAGCAGGAAGGGACTTACCCTCTTCCAGAAGCACAGTTAGACAGATTTATGTTTTATCTCAATATCGATTATCCTTCTTATGATGAAGAAAAAAGAATTGTTAAAAATGATGCGTTTGCTTCATTAAATTCTGTTACGCCCGTTATTTGTGCGGATGAAATTATCCAAATACAAAATGCTGTTAAGCAAATTCCTGTAAGTGAACATGTTCTCGAATTTGCCGTGAAACTAGCACGTACAACTCGAGCTCAATATGATGAAGCACCTGACTATATTAAAAAATGGGTTAGTTGGGGAGCAGGACCTAGAGCAAGCCAATATCTTATCTATGCTGCTAGAAGCAGATCTGCTCTACAGGGTAGATTAACGCCTTCGATTGATGATGTGATTAACGTGGCACAAAATATTCTTCAACATAGAATAATAATTTCATTCGCAGCAGAAGCTGAAGGTATTACTCCACAAAAGATAATTAATAAAATCATATCTGATCTTAGTTAATTGTACTTGCCAAAAATTCGCTTAACTTTTATTTGTATATAAAGTTTGCTAATATGAAATATTTTGTTGCGTAAATGAATATTTTGTATAAGTTATTAAATAATTATTGATTAAAAGTAATAGAAGAGAATGGAGGAAATATGAAAAGTATTATGCAAAAGTATTCAGATTTAAGTGGGATGCTTTATAAACTTTGTTCAAAGAAGGAAAGAATCAGACGTCAATGTCTTAAACTCGGAAGAATGGAGTGCGATCTATTAAACTATCTGAATCAAATTGATGAACCTACTTGTATGAATGTACTATCCGATGAATTAAAAGTATCACATAGTAGGGTAACAAGAATCGTTGATATTCTGGTTGATAAAAAATTAATGAAGAGATATCCATCAAAGGTTGATCGTCGTAGTTGGCTTGGAGAGATAACTTCAAAAGGAAAAATCACGATTGAGAATACAATTTTGGATTTTCTAAATTTGCAGGAAGATATTATTAATAAACTTCCAAAAAATAAAGTTGAAGAAATTTATGAAAACATCAAACTCTATGTTGATGCATATCACGAAGCATTAGATGAAAAGGAATCACAGATATGAAGCAAAGCTCTACAATAAAATTCATTGATAAGATGAAATTTGATGTTGAATTGAATGGGCACCATTTCGTAATCGATGCTAGTGAACAAGTAGGTGGAGAGGATAATGGTCCAAGACCCAAAGGATTAATGTTAAGTGCACTTGGTGGATGTACTGGAATGGATGTTGTTTCAATACTTCGGAAAATGAAAGTAATTGGATATGAACTAAGTATAGATGTGTCTGGAGAACTAACAGATGAACATCCAAAGATATATCACAATTTAACTGTTGAATATAGATTTACAGGAAGTGATCTTCCTGAAAGTAAAATAAAAAAAGCTGTAGAACTATCTGAAACTAGATACTGTGGAGTTTCGGAAATGTTACGTAAATCTGCAAAAATTAACACAAGTATATATATAAACAGAGAGGAAATATGACAAAGAAAGTAATAATTTTATCAGCGTTGATCACATTGATCATGATATCTGCATGTATCGCTGAAAATCCAAAAGGGAATACAGAAGAAGGTATAAACTGGTTTACCAATTTGGAGGAAGCGCAAAAGATAGCCCAAGAGAAGAACGTTCCTATATTTGTTCACTTCACGGGTTCCGACTGGTGTGGATGGTGTTGGAAACTTGAAGAAGAAGTTTATTCTCAACTAGTATTTCAAGATTATGTTGCCGAAAATATGGTTATGGCAACAATAGATTTTCCAAAGAAAATTCAGCAAACTGCAGAAGTGAAAGCATACAATCGAGCACTAGCAACAAAATATGGTATCAAGGGATTTCCAACTGTTCAATTATTGAATCCAGACGGTTCTCAAATTGCTCAAACAGGATATCAGTATGGTGGACCAGAAAAATATATTGAGCATTTAAAAGAATTGTTAGTTAACAAATGAAGGAAGGTATTATGAAAACTATTACACTCATCCTGCTATTAATAAGTGTAGGCTTAATGGCTGTGCCGTTAACTGAGCTAGAAAAAACAGATGCCTTACACGATGCCAGTGAATATGATACTGAACTTGTACAATTAGAAACACTATCTGCTGAATATCCGGAAGATGTTGAAATCTTGTGGAGATTAGCTCAAGTGCATTTTGATATTGCAGATCAAACAGAAGACATAGAAGTTCATAAAGCTCATTTCTATCCGGGTTTTGAAGCTGCAAAAATGGCTGTAACAATTGATCCAAATTCTGCCAGAGCAAATCATTGGTATGCTACACTTATTGGAAAGATAGGGATGTTAGAAGGAACGAAGCAGAAGATTATTAATTCCTATGAAGTAGAAGAATATGGGTTGAAAGCTATTGAGCTTGATCCAACTTATGATGGTTCGTTACATTTGCTAGGTAGATGGCATTATGAACTCGCCGATTTAAGTTGGGTAGAAAGAACAGTTGCGAAAATAGTTTATGAAACACCACCAAAAGCCAGCTTTGAAGAGTCAGTAACATTTTACAAAAAAGCTATAGAAGCCAAAGATGATGAAGTACGCCATTATTTATGGATCGGTAAAGCATTTATAAAACTAAAAGACAACGAAGAAGCAAAGAAATATCTGACAATAGCAACAGAAATAACACCACTTGATGACTCAGATAAATTGATGCAGAAAGAAGCAGCGGAATTACTCGAAAAATTGAAATAAATATAATTACTACCAAATAATCTAATCCTTCAAAGTGGAAAGACTTTGGAGGATTTTTTTTATGTGATAATTTCACCATTCTTAATAACAGTTTCAACATTATTCGAGCCGAAATGATATGGTAAAAATTGATATGATGCCATATCCATTATTAGAATATCTGCTTTCTTCCCAATTTCAATACTTCCAATTTTATCACCCAATTCTAGAGAATGAGCTGCATTAATTGTAGAAGCACAAATAGCCTCAGCTGGTGTCATTTTCATTTGCAGGCAAGCAAGAGTGATGACAAATTGCATACTATCGCAGTTACAGCTTCCTGGGTTATAATCTGTAGCTAAAGCAACAGCTAAACCTGCTTCGATCATATCACGTGCTCTTGCGTAAGATTTCATACCTAATGAAAATATTGTTCCAGGTAGTAGTATGGGGATAACTCCATTATCTCTTAGCGCTTTTATGCCTTCATCAGATGCTGCTCCAAGGTGATCTGCAGAAATGGCTTCAACTTCTCCGGCAAGCTCTGC
>JAVCCD010000296.1 GCA_030765665.1 Candidatus Tenebribacter mawsonii
CATAACAATTCTTTCACAATATTCACTAGCTAAATTTATATTATGAGAAACAAGAATAATGAGCTTCTTGTGCTCCTTATTTATTTCTGAAAGCAATTGCATTATCTCCAATTGATGATTAATATCAAGATTTGCAAAAGCTTCATCCATAAGCAGTACTTGAGTCTCCTGAGCTAATGCTCTTGCAATAGATACGCGTCTCCTTTCACCACCACTTAATTGAGTATAAAATTTATTTTTTAAAGTTATAAGATCTAGTTGCATTAATATCTGCTCAACCTTTTTTTTATCGATTTTTGTGTAATTTTGCCAACGCCCCAGATATGGGAATCTTCCCATTAGCACAAGTTCTTCAACTGTATAATCAAATTGCAGTTGGAAATCCTGTGGGATTATTGCGATCTGCTTTGCCAGCTCCTGTCGTGACCAATTGTGAAATTCTTTTCCTGATATAAAAACCTTTCCCGTTTTTTCAAGTTGGAAATCAATAATCACATTGAGTAAGGTTGATTTCCCTGCTCCGTTGGGTCCTAAAAGAGCACAGAATTCCCCTTCTAGAAAATCTATTGAAAGATCTTCCAATACTTTATTTTGCTGATACGAAACACTAACATTTTTTAAACTTATCATATTTTATTACCTTTTATAAAAAAACTATTTGCCAATTCATACTAAATTAATATGTTATCCTTTAAGGAGATGAAAATGAATATTTCAACGAGGACTGAGTATGCTTTGCGTGCACTGACAGAACTAGCTTTGAACGCAACAGATAAGCCAGTTTCCATCAATGATATTTGCAAAAATCAGAATCTCCCAGTGAAATACATTGAACAACTCTTTAGAAAACTAAAACAGAACAATCTTGTTAAGAGTATTCATGGAGCAAAAGGTGGATATCAACTTGCCTTAGATTTGAATGATATCTCGCTAAAGGATATTATGAATGCAGTTGATGAAAACAATATTGCTCCATATTGTAGTGGGAAGCCGGAAGACCATGCACACTGCATAGGTTTACCTTGCGGCTTCAAAAAGCTCTGGGATGAAATAAATGAACATACAGAAAATTATTTTGACTCGATAAAGCTTGATCAAATCGTGGCAAGGTTATAGGAGAATATATGGATAGAATATATTTTAATAATTGCTTAACATCAAAACCAGCTCCAGAAGTTGTAAAAATTACAACCGAGTACATGAAAAATAGATATTACTTCCCAGAAAACTTTAATGCTATGGGAACAGCTACATCAAAGAATCTGGTTAAAGCCAAAAAGATCATTGCAGATTCTATGGGAGCAGATTCGAAAGAGATCCACTTCACATCAGGAGGAACAGCTGCAAATAATCTGGCAATAAAAGGTTACTTAACAGCAAACTCACATAAAGGAACTCACATTATCTGCTCTGTCATAGATTATCCTGATATTCTAACTAATGCAGCATTCTTTGAAAGCAGTGGCTTCGATGTTACTTATCTTCAAGCTGATAATGAAGGATTCATTGATCTTAAACAACTCAAAGAATCAATTCGTGAAGATACAATATTATTTATGACAACATTAGGTAATCATACTGTAGGAACAATTCAACCATTAAAAGAGATCAGAGAGATTTTAGATAGCGCAGTGCAAAAAATTACAATGCACATTGATGCTTGCGAAGCTTATGCTCGCATTCCACTTAATGTAAATGAATTGGGAATTGATCTGATGTCTATAAGTGCTCATAAAATTCATGGTCCCCAGGGTATAGGTGCTTTGTATCAGCGTAATGGAATAAAGTTAGGCTTAGTACAACATGGTGTAAACAGAATGGATAACTTACAAACAGGTGGTTTGAATATTGCATCCATCGCAGGATTTGCAAAAGCTGTAGAACTCGCCTTTGATGATCTTGATGCAAATATAACAAAGATACGAGAACTTTCTGACTATCTTCTGAGTAAAATTGAATCAACAATTCCAAATACTTTATTAAATGGTCCTCGTGGTGTGAAACGAGCCCCACATAACATAAACATTTCCTTTGATTACATAGAAGGAGAAGCAATCATGATGATGATGGATATGTTTGGTGTTTCTATCTCTACTGGAAGTGCTTGTGCATCGCAGGGATTAAAACCAAATTATGTCTTAATGGCACTTGGTAGAAATCATGAACAATCACATAGTTCAATGAAATTCACATTCAGCAGATACAATACGATTAAGGAAATTGACTATACTGTAGAAAAACTTGCTGAAGTAGTAAAAGAGCTTCGCTCAAGAAGTCCACTTTGTAATTAATTATTAAAGATAAACGAGGAGAATAAAATGCAATATTCACAAAAAGTTTTAGATCATTTCATGAAACCACACAATGTAGGTAAGTTGGAACACCCTGATGCTGAAGCAACTGAAGGAAGTCCAGCTTGTGGTGATCAGATCTCAATTACACTTAATATTGATCCCGAAACAAAAGTCATTAAAGATGTAAAATTTCAATCTTATGGATGCGCTTCCAACATAGCTACCGGTTCAATTATCACAGATATGGCAATGGGAAAAACTATCGAAGAAGCTAAAAATATTACTTGGAAGGGTGCAGCTGATGAGCTTGACGGATTACCACCAGTAAAAATGCACTGCTCGGTTCTTGCTGTTGATACTCTTAAAAAAGCTATTAAAAAATATGAAATAGAGCACGGTTATGCCAAAGCTGAAAAATTTAGTAAGCAAACAATTGTTGAAGAGCTTAAAAAAGTAATATATCCAGGAGTTGGAGAAGACATTGTTACACTAAAAATGGTTAAGTATGTTGGATTTGAAGATGGCATTGCAACCATTGATGTTGAGATTCCTAAATTTGATAAATACCGTGATAATATTGCTGAGGAGATTGAGGAGCATTTAGAAGCATTTGATGAAATCAAGGAAGTAAAGGTAACAATTTAAATCTCTTATATTTAAGCCTTCGAGTTTATTTCTCGAAGGTTTTATTTCATCCCACTCTATATACTTTTAAAGAACAAATTATTTTTTTAATAATATAAATTATATTTTTACAATCATCTACTTTTTGCCATTATTAAAAGGAAGAATGGACAACCCAGAAAAGCAGTAATTATCCCTACGGGAATTTCGATAGTGGTAATGTGCATAGCAATTAGGTCACACAAAATAAGAAGCATCGCTCCATATAGAGAAGAATAAATAATTCCGGCTCGCTTATTTCCACCAGAGATCATTCGAACAATATGAGGAACAATAAGGCCAATGAATCCGATAATTCCAGCATAGGCAACCGTAATACCTGTAAGAAGTGAACTTATTATAAATATTTTTCTTCGTAGTTTCTTAACATTAATACCAAGACTCCCGGCAATAATATCTCCGGTCGTTAGTATCATCAATTTTCTAGAAAGCAAAAACAGATAAAACATCAACAAAATGGAGATTCCAAAAATAGCTAGGAAATAATACCATTCTTGACGACTGAAAATATGACCTAGGTTTCCCATCAATACATTAATAATGTTCCCAATATCCTGCTGATTAAAATACATAATGAGTGAGATTAGCGCTGAGAAGAACATTCCAACAATTATGCCTGAGAGTAATAATTTAGTACCGTTGAAGAATCCACCAAGATGTGCAAGAAACCAAACAATCGTTAATGTTAATAATGCTCCTATAAATCCGAATAATGGCATGAATAGATAAAATCCTAATACACTTGCTAAAATGCTTCCAAATGCGGCACCGGATGAAATTCCGAGAATATAGGGCTCAGCCAGGGGATTATTCAGCATTATCTGAAATGAGTAACCAACTCCAGATAGTACAAATCCTACAAGAAATGCCAGCATCAGTCTAGGAAGGCGGATTTGCATAATTATGTGTAAACTTTCTACTTTATAATTTAGATACAGATAGATTAGTATTGTAAAAAAAAATAGCGGCAAGAATGGAATAAATTTATTTTTCATCATTAAAAATCTTCTGTAATTGTTTCATGCCGTCTACAACTCTTGGAGTTGCACGAATTATTAAATCGGGGTTAACATCAAGTGCTGTATAAATTCGGTCATTTTTTACAGCTGAGATTACTTCCCATCCTTTTCGCATTTTTATGCTTTCTGCTGTAAACTCTGGTGGACATGTTAATAAGATAATCTCTGGATCTGCGTTGATAACGTCCTCTGCACTTACTCGTGAATAATCTCTTGGAAGTTCTGCAAAAATATTGTCTCCACCGGACTTCTGTATTACTTCACCTACAAAAGATCTATCCGAAACACTCATTATTGGATTATTGTAAATTTCTACATAAACTTTTGGTGAATTGTCTCCATTATTTTGTGTAATCTTATTAAGCTCAATCTGCAAACTATCTGCTACAAAATTTGCTCGTTCTTCTACATCAATAAGTATTCCGATCTCACGGATCGAAGAGATCATATCATCAATAGATTCAGGATAAAATTTAGCTGTAGGAATTTGTAATTTATTTAGTTCAGACGTTAGTAGCTCCTGCTCTAAACCAGATGTAAAAACAATTGTTGGATCGAGTGAAATTATCTTTTCAAAATCAACTTTCCCGAAATTCCCAACTTTTTCTATTTCTAGTAACTTAGCAGGATAATCACATTCGATAGTTACACCAACAATATTTTCTGCACCCTGTAATAAATAAATTATCTCAGCTATTTCCGGAGATGTGACAATATATCGATTTAGTGTTTGTTTTTTTTCAGGTATGCATCCTGCAATTATCATAACAAAAACTAAAAACATCACAATTTTTTTCATAAAAAAATCCTTTTACTTATCAGAAGCTTAAAAGCTGCTAAAATAAAAGGATATATAAAACTTAATTAACAATAACTCTTGCTCCGGAGTATTGGCTAAATAAGCTTTATGGCAGGTTTCCTGGCTCGCAGATCTGTTTCAATTTCAATCCTTCCCAAAAACTAATTTAGTGAAATGAAATTATCAGTTAAAAAAATATCTGCTTACAGTGGCGGAGACCGCTCCCGAATTTAACGGGATTCCCTTTTACTCTCGCACCATTAAGCTTCACTCTATAATCTACTATTTGAATAAAAAAACTGATGAGATTGTGTCAAGTCTGATATATCAATTTAACAAAATGTCTTCAACTTCTTCCTCTCCGTTTCCATCATGAAAGAAAATATTCGTGGTAGCTGCAACAGTCGGAACAACACCAAAACTATTTACAATAAGATAGTAATTACCAGTTATAAAATCTGCACAACTGAAATTACCATTGGTATCACAATCTACAATATTGAAAATAAATTCTTCATCAGCTTGCAATAAACGGATTTCTACAGAAGCTCCATCAAGTCTCCTGTAGAGTAATCCTTAATCCATCCTATAATTTTCCCTTTATCAAGTTCTGTAGCCTCACACGCAAAGATAAAAATAATCTAAGAAATTATTAGTATTTTACACAACCTCATCTATCCTGCTCTTTTAAAATGTTAATTTTACACCAAAATTTATCTGTAATTCTTCAGAGACATAATTATTATATTTTTCATATTCCTGATCCAGCAAATTCCTTGCTTCTGCCAGAATGGATATGTTGTCTCTTAACTTATAAAGTGCAGAAACATCTATCATGAAAGCATTTTCCAGATCGCCTTCTTTATCGTCTACCCCACCTGAAAGAAGTCTCAGATCAATTCCAAAGCGATATAAATTCTTTTCATATTCAAGTTTTGTGGAAGTA